>JANQGP010000003.1 GCA_028277265.1 Woeseiaceae bacterium
ATCCTGAGCTTTGAGCCATCAGAATCTCGGCAAGCGGCTGGTGGAAGCACAAGCCACATCCTAAAGGCTCGCCACAACTTCGGGCCGGATAGGGAATACGAACTTTCGTACACTGCCTTTTCGCCTATCGGCGGCCCACTTGTTACGGCCAGCATCGACTTGGACTTGGAACAAGTAGGTGGGCCAGTCTCTTTGCAGGGCCAAACCATCCAATCTGGTCCGAGCAATCCGTCAACATCGTTGGGAAAAATAATTGTTCGAACTGACGGCGCACTATCGCAGGGCTATTACGTTGCAACTGTAGTCGGCACACCATCGATCGGACCTACGATGTACACGCTGGCGTCGATATACGTTCCCCCATATGACCTAGACGCGACCGTTTCCGGTCCAGTGTTTTGGGACTCGCAGAATGCGACCTTCAACGGCCAGATTACTCTTGAGCTGCAATCAGCGCTGCAAACCGGTTTGACGGTCACCTCTTGGGTACGCACGGCAGGCAGTACAAACAGTCGAGAAAGTGACTGGAACGTTACGACGACTCCAAATTCGTATACCGCGCAACCGGGATCACCGGTTCCAGTGGCAATACAGGCATCGCCCCCTACACCATTTCCGTCGGGCGGCCCGTATGAAATACTTGTCACGATCATTGGAGAGACCAAAGTTACTGGGGTCGTACTGCCACTGCCGCCACCGCAGTAACCATCCTCTAGTACTGCCATTGAGATTCGGTCAGGCCCCGAAAACCTGCTCGTTCATTTTCGAGACGACGCCGCTGACGTGATGCTCGGACAAATGGCTGTACCGCTTCACCATTGCGAGGGTCTTGTGCCCCAAGACTTCTGCGATTTCGGCCATCGAAGCCCCGCCCATTGCGAGATAAGACGCCGCTGAGTGCCGCAGATCGTGGAAGCGGAAGTCCTCGATCTCGGCCTCTCGCTTGACCTTCCGCCAGGTCGCTTCGAAGCTCCAGGGGCGGGACCGGTCGCGAGGGTCGGGAAAGACCAGCTTGTCCTTGAGCTGACGATTGGTCTCCCGGTGTTCTTTGAGCAGGTCCATCGCGTAGCCGACGATGGGCATCGCCCGTTTCTCGGCGTTCTTGGTCTGATGAAGCGTCGCGCTGCCCGCCTTGAAGTCGATATCCTTCCATTCGAGGCTCATGATCTCGCCGCGTCTAGCGCCCGTAGCCAAAGCCAAGACGATGATCATGTGTAGGGTCGGATTGACCTCCTGAGCGGCCGTCAGAAGCCGCTCACGCTCTTCATCGGACAAGAAGCGCTCTGCCCTTCGGCTCCGTCAGGCGGGATACTCCCTTCACAGGATTGGCATCGGCCCACTCCCACTCGACGGCCTTGCTGAAAGCATGAGATATCGAGGCTAGGAATCGGTTTCCCGTGGCTGCGGCTCGTTTCTTGCCGCCTTTGACCTTCTGATTCGCTAGATCGTCCCTGACCTGAATGATCAACGCCCGGGAGACATCAGAGAGGCGCTTCTCGCCTATCCAATCCTTCCAAAACTTGAGCTGTCGTTCCTGATTGCGTTTGTCGCGCTTCTGCTGAAAATCGTGGTCAGCCATGTAGCGGTCGATCAAGTCACTGACCGAATGCTTGAACGACTCTTGCTGCTTCGTATAGGTGCCCTGAGTGTGCCCCGAGAATTGGGCATAGCTCAGTAGACCATGAGAGAAACCAAGTAAATTATTGCTTTTATTGGTGCCCGGGGCCGGACTCGAACCGGCACGTCCTTTCGGACAGCGGATTTTAAGTCCGCAGCGTCTACCAATTCCGCCACCCGGGCACGGACCTGGTGCTCGCGGACGCAAGGGTAACACTTCGACAGAAGGGAATGGACCCGGCGAAACGTGCAGTTGCAACTGTTTTTTCCAGCCTCCCGGGGCTTGTTAATACCGAACCGGACAGCTTAGTCTGTACCCAGCATCGCTTGCGCATGCCAATCGATCTTCGCACCTGGACGACTATATGGGCATGACACGCCTCTACGAGCGCTGGGAGGACCTCGACGACCTGTTCGAGCAGGCCGTCTCGCTGCCGCCGGACGAGGTTGAAACGTTCTGCCGGTCTGCTTGCGGTGACGATCAGGAACTTTACGAGCTGCTTCACGACCTGGTGACGTCGGCGGAGGTTTCCGATGAGACCGTGCGTCGTTCGATCTCGAAACTGGCACAGGACGTCGCTTCCGACACGCCCCTGACCGGCGAGCGTATCGGCGCCTACCAGCTCGAACACCTGCTCGGCCGCGGCGGCATGGGTGACGTTTACCTGGCGTCCCGGGCCGACGGCGCCTTCGACAAAAAGGTCGCCATCAAAGTCGTGCGCAACCGACAGGTGACCGGTCACTTCAGCGACCATTTTCGGCGTGAGCGCCGCGTGCTGGCGAGCCTGAACCACCCGTCGATCCCGCCGCTGATCGATGCCGGCCAGCTCGAGGATGGCCGGCTGTATTTCATCGGCGGTTACGTCGACGGCGTGCCGATCGACGATTACTGCGACGACAACGCGCTGTCCGAGGAACAAAAGCTCGACCTGCTGAGGCAGGTAGGTGAGGCACTGCAACACGCTCACAACAACCTGGTGCTGCACCTGGACATCAAACCGGATAATGTGCTGGTCGAGGCCGATGGCAAACCTTGCCTCCTGGATTTTGGTATCGCCAGGCTGATGGGCGAGCAAATGGAAGGTTATCGCGCCTTTACGCCCGGTTACGCGAGTCCGGAGCAGATTCGCGGCGAGTACCTGACCGCGGCCAGCGACGTGTTTTCGCTGGGTGCGCTGATGTTTCGCATTTTCAATGGCCACCCGCCGTTCTCGGCACCGCGTTTTGCGCCGTCGCAGACGATACTCGCCGAACGCAAGGAGTTTGCCGAGCGTCTTGTACAACTCGACGAATTGACCGAACTGAATGCCGACCTGCAGGCGATCGTCTGCAAGGCAATGGCCGAAGACCCGGCCGAACGTTACCGGACCGTCGAATCGTTCCTGCTGGACCTAAAGTATTACCGTAACCACCTGCCGGTCTCCGCCCGCAACAAGACTTACGGATATCGACTGGGCAAATACCTACGCCGGCACCGGCTGGCAATCGGCGTCGTGGCGCTGGTCGTGGCGGTGTTGACCGCCTTCGGCTTCCGCGAAGCGGACCTGCGGCAACAGGCGCAGGAAGCATCGGCGGTCGCCGCGCGCGAGGCGGAAACCTCGCGCCAGGTCTCGGACTTCGTTATCGACCTGTTCGAAGTGTCGGATCCCGGCGAAGCGCGCGGCAACAGCGTAACGGCGAGAGAACTGCTCGACAAAGGCGCCGAGCGTGTCGCCAACGACCTGGCGGATCAGCCACTGATCGCGGCAGAGTTCCTGACGGTCATCGGCGGCGTCTACGTCAGTCTAGGCTTGTTTCAACCGGCAGCGGAGATATTCGAAAACACGCTGGCATTACGTGAGACAGTTGAGGGTCGGGGAGCGGAGCTCGCGCATGTGCTGACCAGGCTCGGCGACGCGTATACCCGCCTGTCACGATTCGAGGATGCGGAACTCGTACTCAGGCGTGCACTCGACGTTCAGGAACAGGCCGCACAACCCGATTATGTCGAGATGGAATACACCTACGAGGTATTGGGTAACCTTTACATGCGCCTGGCACGGTACGACGAAGCGGAAGACATGCATCGGCGTGGCATTACGCTCGCCGAGCAATACCTGGGGCCGGATCATCCCGAATATGCGAGCCATCTCGCGGCGCTCGCGCGCGTTCATTACGACCAGGGCCGAAACGAGGAAAGCGAAGTGCTCTACCTCAAAGCAATCGAAATCCTCGAGAGCGCCTGGGGCGCGGATCATCCGGACCTCGGCCTGTATTTCGAGAACATCGGCAACCTCTACAACCATATGCAACGTTACGACGAAGCGGCGGATTACATGCGCCGCGGCCTCACCCTGCGCGAGCAGGTACTGGAGGCCAATCATCCGATGTTGTCGTACAGCCTGCTGAACCTGTCGGTGGTGCTGATCAATCAGGACCGGCTCGAGGACGCAGAACCGTACCTGCTGCATGCCATTGCGATTCAGGAGGAAATTTTCGAGCCCGATGACTTCCGCCTCGCCCTGTCGCGGATGAACCTCGGCGAGTTACGTTTCAAGAGCGGCGAGCTTCGCGAGGCCAAGCGGCTGGCGCTGATGGCAGAAAACAGCCTGGCGAAAACCCTGGAGCCGAACCACCCTTACCTCGGCTTTAGCCACTTGCTGCTCGCCGATATCCACTTCGCCGAGGGTGACCTCGAGACGGCCGCGCCCTACTTCGAGCACGCGTACGCCGTTTTCGGCGAGCGGCCCGAGGAAGACCCGGTCCGCATTCAGATGATCGACAAATACGTCGGCTTTCTGCGCGCGACGGGACGAGACGACGAGGCGGATGCCCTCACCCCCGGTTCTGAACCCTAGTCCGTTTCACGGCCGCTGTCGCCGCCGGTCTGTTCCTTTCAGGCAACACGAACGCTCACGGCCTGATTAATCCTCTTTACCACCGGCGGCTTGTGCAGATCGCGTATGTACCTGCGCACATCATCGACTGTGACGGTATGGTCTTCGTCAACCTCGATCTCTTCGTCGCCGGTGAAGACCAGCTCCTCGGTCTCGGGCTCCTCGGAATCCGTGCCTTGCGCGCGTGAGTAGTTGTAACTGAAGTAGTCCATCCCCAATCGTCCTGTGTGTGGATCGTTTGTTACTACTTCGAAATCGGTCGCAGATTTCCCCCAAAAAAATGGGATTGACGGATGTCTGCCGTCAAGGGAGAACGTTTTTTTATTTTAAAAACAATGGATTATAATATTTTATTTAAGCTATTTATCATCAGCTAAACGCCTCGCAAGCAACGCCTTCAACATGCGGAGCTCCCGGTGTAGGGTCGCCTCCGAGATATCCAGCGCCGCTGCCGTTTCCGCATACGTCGCACCGCAGAAGTAATAGAGCTCGGCAATCCGGACCTTGCGCGGGTCCCTTTTCTCCAACGCTTCGAGCACCTGCTCGAGCGCAAGCACGTCGATGGAAGTCTCTTTGCCGGGCACCGAGGATTCGTCGATTGTCACGGGCTTGACGCCACCGCCCCGTTTCTGGCTGGATTTCGCGCGCGCATGATCGATCAGGATGTTGCGCATCAGGTTCGCGACAATGCCGATGAAATGGCCGCGGTCGTTGAGCTCAGTTTTGACGTCGCGGATCCGCAAAAAAGCCTCGTTGATCAACGCGGTCGCCTGCAAGGTGTGGTTTGCCGGCTGGCCGCGCATGTAACCGCGCGCCACCCGGTGCAACTCGTCGTAAACGGCTGGCAGGATTCTGTCCAATACCTCGGCGTCACCTTCCCGCCATTCGTTGAGCAGGCGGGTGAGTTGTGGGTTACGTTCCATGCCGACCTCGCTGCGCGGAATCCCGCGGCGTTCGATCAGACCCTAAACCTACCGTGTGGCGCAAAAAGCCTCAAATACCGCGTCGGCGTCAACGTCGTAAACACCCGAACGGAATTCCCCCCCTGTGGGAAGATTCCTCGGCAGAACCCACTCCACCTCTGTCGGGCGGCGGTTTTTTCCTGGGCCGCCGCGAAAGTCGGAAAATGGAGGCTAGGGTCGGAATCGAACCGGCGTCCACGGCTTTGCAGGCCGCTGCATAACCACTCTGCCACCTAGCCCCGGTGTTCCTCGGGCGACGCACTGGAGGCCTCGCCCGCGAGCAGGCGTCGCAGTATACATACGTTATGCGCCTTTGCATAATGACTTAATGCGTACATTCCACGGCCTCGTTTCGGCTTTTCGCTCCGCTTTCCTGCAGCTCATTCCGCGCCAACGTCGCGCGCTTCTACGACCGGACTTTTCTCGGGTTTCCGGTATCTAACGGATGAAAAAAAATGCCCGCGGAAACCGCGGCCATTCTCATCGGAACGATTGCCTTCGATCAGAACTTCCAGCCGACAGCGATGCTGTAAACCATCGGGTCAATCTCGACGTCGAAGCTCAGCGGCACCTCAGGAATATCGGCTTCTGTTTCAATGTTGATCCAGCGAATATCGACATTCAGGAACAGGTTGTCCGACACGTCGAAATCGGCACCGACCTGCGCCGCGAGCCCGAAGGAATCATCGAGGCTGAGTGACGTGCCGGCCAATGCGCCTGTCGTCTCTTCATCGAAGAACGTCGTGTAGTTCAGGCCGACTCCGGCGTACGGACGGAAGTTCGTGTTGGTCGTGAAGTGATACTGCAGGCTGAATGTCGGCGGCAGATGCTTGGTTTCACCGACCTTCGTGCCGTCAGCAACCAGCTCGATGTCATGCGAGAACGGCCATGCAGCGAGGACCTCGAAGCCGATGTTCGGCGTGAAGAAGTAGGTGCCGTTGACGATCAGCGACGTGCCACTGTCAACGCTGGCGATCGGGCTGTTGTCCGATTTCGGGTCAACCATGCCGGCGCCGACGCGAACCAGCCAGTCGCCTTTCTCGTAGGCCTGGGCCGGCAGCGCAATGACGGTGAGTGCCGCGATTGAAAGAATGAGTTTGGTGAACTTCGACATTTCAAATGCCCTCCGCGAAAGTGTCAGGATTCGCGCGCATATGACCATCAGGAACCTCGCCGGGCTATGCGGGCAGATACGCAGCGCATTGTGGCTTTCACTGATAGCCGGGGCGATCGCTGCCGGCCAGAATCTTCGCAGCCGGAAGTAGAAAGGGCCGCTCGATGAGCGGCCCTTTTCTGTGTTTGGAGCGGGAAACGAGGTTCGAACTCGCGACCTCAACCTTGGCAAGGTTGCGCTCTACCAGCTGAGCTATTCCCGCAGGAGGGCCGAGATTGTAGCCGCTTGCCGACTACTGTCAAGCCGTCAGACCGCTTTTTCAGGCCTGGTTTTCATCCGCCATTATAAACGGCCAGGCCGCCCGAAGGTAGACGATCATCGACCAGATCGTCATGATGGCCGCGAGCACGAGCAGGACGAAGCCGATCGTATAAATCGGGATACCGAACAGGTCGTTGCGGTACACCATGAAGGCGATCCCGAACATCTGGAGCGTCGTCTTGATCTTGCCCGTGATGTCGACCTTGACGTTGGCGCGCTCGCCGATCGTCGCCATCCACTCCCGCAGCGCAGAAATCGTGATCTCCCGTCCGATGATGATCATCGCGATGATGTCCTCGAACCAGCCGGACTCCGCCTGCACCAGCATTACCAGGACGATGGCCACCATGAGCTTGTCGGCCACGGGATCCAGGAACTCGCCGAATCGCGATGTCTGGCCGAATCGCCGCGCGACCCAGCCATCGATCATGTCCGTGACCGCGGCCACGCCAAACAGTATGGCGGCGATGGGCCGCGCGTATTCCAGGGGGCTGTAGAAGCAGATCACGACCACCGGAATCGCCGCAATACGAAGCAGCGTCAGGAAATTGGCCAGGTTGAGTTTCAAGGCGTCGCTCTGTTCTTGTTATTGGTGCTCGAGGTGGAGTTCATTGTATATCGTTTCGGCGAGCGAGCGGCTAATCCCGCGCACTTTCGCGAGGTCGTCGATGCCCGCGCTCACGATCCCCTGCAAGCCACCGAACTGGCGCAACAACTCACGGCGCTTCTTGGGGCCGAGTCCGGGTATCTGCTCGAGCGGCGATGACTTGCGCGTCCTGGCCCGGCGCTGCCGGTGCCCGGTTATGGCGAAGCGATGCGCCTCGTCCCGAATCTGTTGAATCAGCAACAGTGCCGGAGAGTCCGGCGGCAGACGCAGCGCCTTGTCATCGCCGGGACGGAACAGACGCTCCGCGCCCGGCCGCCGCGCCCGCCCCTTCGCAACGGCGACGACGTTGAGCCAGTCGAGCTCGAGTTCGTCGAGCACGGTCATCGCTTCGGCGAGCTGGCCCTTCCCGCCGTCGACGAACAGAACGTCGGGCATCGGTACCTCACCTTTCTTGATACGCCGGTAGCGGCGAGTCAGCGCCTCGCCCATCGCCGCGTAGTCGTCACCCGCCGCATCCGGGCTCAGGTTGAAACGACGATAGTCGCTCTTCATCGGGCCGGCCGTATTGAAGACCACGCAGGACGCCACGGTCGCCTCGCCCGACGTGTGACTGACATCGAAACACTCGAGGCGCTGCGGCGCTTCTTCGAGACCCAGCGCCTCGCCGAGCGCCGCAAACTGGCGTTTGATTGTCGCGTTACTCGCGACCTTGAGATTGAGCCCCTGCTCTGCGTTGGTGCGCGCCATGTCCAGCCAGCGGGCCCGATCGCCGCGAACCCGGTGACGGATCGCCACCTTGTGGCCCGACCGGGACGTCAGCTCCTGTTCCAGGACCGCGACATCTTCGATCGCGACGTCGAGAACGATCTCCGACGGCGCGTCCCGGCCGAGATAGTACTGTGCGACGAAACCGTTCATGAGCCTGGCCTTGTCGGTTTCCCCGGGCAGGCGCGGGAAGTGATCGCGGCTTCCGATCACGGACCCGTTGCGAATAAAGACGACCGTGACGCAGTGAATGGCGCCGTTCGACGCGAACCCGAGTACGTCGAGATCCTTGCGGTCGCCGCGCTTGACCAGCTGCCGGGCTTCGACCTCCTTCAGCCTCGAAATCTGGTCCCTGAACCTTGCCGCCTGTTCGTAGTCCAGCGCCGCCGAGGCCTCCTCCATACGTTCAACCAGCGTGTTGACGACATGCTTGTCCCTGCCTTCGAGAAACAGAATCGCCGCATCGATGTCCTTGCGGTACTGCGCCTCGTCGACGATCCCGACGCAGGGCGCCGTGCAGCGTTTGATCTGGTACTGCAGGCATGGTCGCGTTCGGTTGCGAAAGTAGCTGTCCTCGCAGTTGCGAATCAGGAAGAGTTTCTGCAGCTCGTTGAGCGTCTGCCGGACCGCGCGGGAGCCCGGGTAGGGACCGAAATAGCGCCCCTTCCCCTTGCGCGCACCGCGATGGAATTTGAGGCGAGGGAACTTTTGTTCGGTGGACGCGTAGATATAGGGGTAGCTCTTGTCGTCGCGCAGCAGCACGTTGAAGCGCGGCTTGTGCTGCTTGATCAGGTTGTACTCGAGCACTAGCGCCTCGGCCTCGGTATTGACGACCGTGACCTCGACGCGCGCAACCTGCTCCATCAGTGCCGCGGTCTTCGGCGCAGTCTGCGAGCGCGTGAAGTAGCTCGATACACGCTTCTTGAGGTCGCGAGCCTTGCCGACATAGATAACCTTGTGTTTCGCGTCGAGCATGCGATACACGCCCGGGCGGTGCGTCAGGCTGCGCAGAAAGGACTTGACTTCGAATGGCGCTGGTTCCGTCACACGCCTAACCTTGTAGCAACGCCCTCGCCTCTGCAAATACGGCGTCGAACATCGCCTCGGTCAGGCGGCCCGTGTTCGTGTTGTAGCGGCTGCAATGGTAGGAATCGAGCACGCGAAACGCGCCGAGATCGTGGAGCACCGCGTGGCCGAATTTGAAGTCCGCCTGCCGCAGGCCCATTGCCTTGACGATCGCCCGGTGCGCGATGCCGCCGAGCGCCAGGACGACGGCGTCGTCGGGCAAGGCGCCGAGTTCGTTGGCGAGAAATGCATTGCATGTATTGATCTCGGCACCGACCGGCTTGTTGTCCGGCGGCAGGCATTTGACGGCATTGGTGATCCGGCAGTCGATCAGTTCGAGATCGTCGTCTGCCGACTCCGAGCGATCGCGCGAACCGAAGCCGTACTTGTGCAGCATCCGGTAGAGCAATATCCCTGCATGGTCGCCGGTGAACGGCCGGCCCGTCGCATTCGCGCCGTGCATGCCGGGCGCGAGACCGACGATGAGAAAGCGCGCATCCGCCGCGCCGAACGGCGGCACGGGTTTGCAGTAATAGTCGGGGAAACGACCTCTGACGTCGTCGAGAAAGCCGGCCAGTCGCGGGCAGGCCCGGCAGTTTTCATCGAAGATCGTCAAGGTTGACAGGCCCTAGTCGGACATGTGCCGGATGACGGCTCGGCCGAACCCGCGTGTACCGACGAGTCGCGCACCCGGGATCAGTTGCTCGAGTTGCTCCTCGACTTCCTTCTTGTCGTGCGTCCTGGCTTTGCGCTTCGGGCTGCGAATCGCCGTACGCAAACGTGCGAGATCGAAGGTCAGCTCGCCGTTCGCGATCGTGCCGGCGACGCCCTTGATGATCAGGTCGGCCGCCTCGGTCCACCCCATGTAGCGCAGCATCATCTCCGCGGAGAGAATCAGCGAGCCCGGGTTGACGCGGTTCTTGCCCGCGAACCCCGGCGCCGTGCCGTGCGTCGCCTCGAACACCGCGATGCCGTCTCCGATGTTGCCGCCGGGCGCAATGCCGATACCGCCGACCTGGGCTGCCAGCGCGTCGGAGATGTAGTCGCCGTTCAGGTTCAGCGTGGCGATGATGTCGTAGTCTTCGGGTCGCAGCAGAATCTGCTGCAGGAAGTTGTCGGCGATCACGTCCTTGATGATGATCTCGCGGCCGGTCACCGGGTTGATAAAGGCATGCCAGGGCCCGCCGTCCTTCTCCGTGGCGCCGAATTCCTCGCGAGCGAGCTCGTAGCCCCACTTGCAGAAGGCGCCTTCGGTGAACTTCATGATGTTGCCTTTGTGGACCAGCGTGACGGAACCCTGGTCGCGCTCGATGCAGTTCTGGATCGCTTTGCGGATCAAACGCTCCGAGCCCTCGCGCGATACCGGTTTGATGCCGATTCCGGAGCTGGCCGGGAAGCGAATCTCGGTAACGCCAAGTTCGGTTTGGAGGAAGTGAATCAGCTTCTGCACTTCCTGCGACCCCGTCGGGTACTCGATGCCGGCATAGATGTCCTCCGTGTTCTCGCGAAAGATCGTCATGTCGACGAGGTCCGAGTCCTTCATCGGCGTTTCGACGCCCGGGAAGTAGCGAATAGGGCGTACGCACGCGTACAGGTCGAGCGTCTGGCGGATCGCGACGTTGAGTGAGCGAATACCGCCACCGGTCGGTGTTGCGAGCGGCCCCTTGATCGAAACGACGAACTTGCGCAGCGCCTCGAGTGTCTCGTCCGGCAGCCAGGTATCGTCGCCGTAGATCTCGGTCGCGCGCCGGCCGGCGTAGACCGGCGTCCAGCGTATCTGCCGATCGTCGCCGTACGCGATCTCGACCGCGGCTTCGACGACATTGAGCATGACCGGCGTAACGTCGACCCCGATGCCGTCGCCCTCGATGTAGGGGATGATCGGGAAGTCGGGCACATTGAGTGAGTTGTCCGCATTGACGGTGATCGCCTTACCGTCCGCCGGCACGTTGATATGATCGAATTGCATGGAGAATTCTCGATTCGCTGCCTGGGCAACGGCCCGGGGGCCGCCGAAAAAGGCGTGCATTGTACAGATTGCCGTGATTGACAAAAAGTGCTGATCCTGTTGAACAAACCGTACCGGGTGCTGAGCCAGTTCCGCGATGCGGAGGGTCGCGCCACCCTCGCCGATTATGTCGACGTGCCGGGCGTCTACCCTGCCGGCCGCCTCGATTACGACAGCGAGGGCCTGCTGGTGCTGACGGACGACGGCCGCCTGCAGGCCCGCATCAGCCAGCCGCGCTACCGGTTACCGAAGATCTACCGGGTGCAGGTCGAGGGGCTCCCCGACGACCGGCAACTGCGTGAGCTCGTCCGGGGCGTGGAGCTCAAGGACGGCCTAGCACGGGCATCATCAGCCCGGAGAATCGACGAACCCGACGGTCTGTGGGACCGCCACCCGCCGATACGATATCGCAAGAGCGTGCCCGACGGCTGGGTCGAAATCGTATTGACCGAAGGCCGCAACCGGCTGGCGCGGCGCATGACGGCGGCGGTCGGTCTGCCGACGCTGAGACTCATTCGGTATGCGGTTGGTGACTGGACCCTCGACGGGCTGGCGCCCGGCGAATGGCGCGAGGTCAAAGGCCGGCGATCCTCATAGCGATTTCCATCGCCTGCTCGTAGTTCAGCCGCGGATCGACGGTCGACTTGTAGGTGCGCGCAAGATCGGCATCGGTGAGACCGCGTGCTCCGCCGGTGCACTCCGTCACGTTTTCACCCGTCAGCTCGAGATGAATGCCGCCGAGATAGGTGCCCATCTTGTCGTGCACCCTGAACGCGGATTCGACCTCGCCGACGATGTTGTCGAAGCGTCTCGTCTTGATGCCGTCCGACGTGCTCTCGGTGTTGCCGTGCATTGGGTCGCAGACCCACAAGACCGGAGAGCCGGTCTCCTTCACGGCCGAAATCAGCTCGGGCAGGCGCTCCTCGATCGACTTCGCGCCGAAGCGATGAATGAGCGTCAAACGGCCGGGCTCGCTGTTCGGATTCAGCACGCGGATGAGCTCCTGCATCCACTCGCGGGTCATGCCCGGCCCCACCTTGATGCCGATCGGGTTGGCGATGCCGCGGAAATACTCCACGTGCGCGCCATCGAGCTCGGCCGTACGCATGCCGATCCAGGGGAAGTGCGTCGTCAGGTTGTACCAGCGATCGCGACGATCGAGGAAGCGCGTCTGCGCCTGCTCGTAGTGCAGATGCAGGCCTTCATGCGCGGCGTAGATCTCGGCACGCTGCGTGCGATGAAACTGCCGGCCCGAGACGGTCTCGAGGAAATCCAGCGAGTTCGAAATGGACGACACGATCGAGTGATACTCGTCAGCCGCCGCCGAGTGACTGACCCATCTGAGGTCCCAGTATTCGGGATGATGAAGATCGGCGAAACCGCCGTCGATCAGCGAGCGAACGAAGTTGAGCGTCAACGCGGCGCGTTCGTAGCCACGCAAGATCATGGCCGGGTCCGGAATGCGATCGTCGGCCGTGAATCCGGAGCGGTTCACGAGATTGCCACGGAAGCTCGGCAACGTCTTGCCATCGCGCGTCTCGGTGTCGGCCGAACGCGGCTTCGCGTATTGCCCGGCCATGCGCCCTACCCGGACGACCGGTTTCTTGAGCCCGTAGATCATGACGAGGCTCATTTGCAGCAGGATCTTGAGCTTGTCGACGATGTTCTCGGACGTGCACTCGTCGAAAGTCTCCGCGCAGTCGCCGCCTTGCAGAACGAACGCCTCACCGCGCTGCGCCCTGGCAATCTGGTCTTTCAGGGAATCGACCTCCCAGGACGTCGTAATCGGCGGCAATCGGCTCAGGTCGGCGACGACGCGGTCAAGGGCCGCCTTGTCCGGGTACGCCGCCTGTTGCGATGCCGGGAAGCTCTGCCAGCTGGCGGGATGCCAGTCGGTTTTGGGTACGGATCTGCTCACGTTGCTCTCGTATCTCAGGTTCGCGGACACGGCGATATGCCGGGCGTCCAGCGCGGACTATGCCACGGCCCGCCATCGGGCTCAAAAGTTTCTCACGCAATCAAAGATTTAGCGAATGTTCCT
>JANQGP010000028.1 GCA_028277265.1 Woeseiaceae bacterium
CCCATGACCGAGGACGTCGACAAGCAGGAAGCCACCGAGGGAGCCGCCGAACCCCACGGTCCGCTCTGCGGTGAACGGCTTGCCGACGCGCGTCGCGAGCAACAGATCGCCGTGCTCGAGATTGCAAAAGAGCTGCACCTCGACGAGCCGAAAGTTCGTGCGCTCGAGCGCAACGACTTCGGGGTGCTGGGCGCCCCGGTCTTCGCGAAGGGTCACTTGAGGAAATACGCGGAACTCGTCGACGTCGACCCCGCTGACGTACTGGCCGATTACTACCAGCTCGAGCGGGCCGGTGAGATGCCGCCGCTCGTGTCCACGCGCCGGCGCCCGCGTAAGGAACTGACGCCGGGCCCCTGGATCGCGGTCGTCGTCGTCGTCGTGCTTGTCGCGACGGCCTACTGGTGGTTTTCGTCGCGTCCTTTGCAGACGAACGAGGCACCGGCCGTCGTCTCGACGCCCGAAGCCGACGAGAGCGCGATCACGGAACCGGACGACACGGACGCCGGCACGATCGCCGAGCCGGAGGAGACGGACCCGGGGATCGCCGACCCGCCGGCAACCGGCGAGGAGACCAACGCCGAGCCCGTGCCTGTCGAAGCGCCTGTCGAAGCGCCGGTCGAGGAGACGAGTTCGCCGGCGCTTGCGGAAGGCCAGATACGCGTATTGCTGACCTACACGGGCGACTGCTGGACCGAGATAACCGACGCGAGCGGGCGCCGCCTGTTCTTCGACCTCGGCAGGGACGGCCGCACGGTCGAACTCACGGGTGCACAACCGTTCAACGTGCTGTTCGGCAGTCCGGGTAATGTGAACGTGCTCGTCAACGGCAGCGACTATGCGCTGCCTGCGTCCAGCGCCCCGGACCGCCCGCTGCGCCTGACGATCTCGGGACCATGAGCAGGAAACCGCCAACCGTGCGCGGGATGAACGACATCCTGCCTGACGTCGCACACACGTGGGAGTACCTCGAATCCGAAGTCGAGGACATCGTCGAGTCCTACGGTTACCGCCAGGTGCGGTTGCCGCTGCTCGAGCACACGGAGCTGTTCAAGCGCTCGATCGGCGAGGTCACCGACATCGTCGAAAAAGAGATGTACACGTTCGACGATCGCAATGGCGACAGCCTGACGCTGCGCCCCGAAGCGACGGCGAGCATGGTCCGTGCCGGCATGACGCACGGGCTGTTTCACAACCGGAAGCAGAAACTGTGGACCACGGGCCCGATGTTCCGCCGCGAAAAGCCGCAGGCGGGCCGGTATCGCCAGTTCTACCAGTTCGACGTCGAGGCCATCGGCTACGAGGGCCCCGACGTCGACGCCGAGCTGATCATCATAAGCGCGCGCCTGTGGCGGCGGCTCGGCATCGACCGGATTCGCCTCGAACTCAATTCGCTCGGCGTCCCGGAGTCGCGGGCACGCTACCGCGAGGCGCTCGTCGAGTACTTCAGCGGCGTGAAAAGTCAGCTCGATGAGGATAGTATTCGCCGGCTCGAATCGAACCCGTTACGCATCCTCGACAGCAAGAATCCGGAGATGCAGGACATCGTCCAGGCGGCGCCGGTCATGCTCGATTACCTCGACGAGGAATCGGCAGTGCATTTCGCCGGCCTGAAGGACATGCTGGCCGCGGCCGGCATCGGGTTCGAGGTCAATCCGCGGCTGGTCCGCGGGCTGGACTATTACTCGCGTACGGTCTTCGAGTGGGTGACCGACGCGCTCGGCGCGCAGGGCGCCGTCTGCTCGGGCGGACGGTACGACGGGCTCGTCGAAAAACTCGGCGGGCGTGCGACGCCGGCGATCGGCTGGGCCATGGGCATCGAGCGCTTCGTTGCGCTGTACGAGGCCTGCGGCGGCGAGGTACCCGCGGCGCGCCCGGACGTGTATCTCGTCGCGGTCGGCGAGGGCACGCAGGCACGGGCGTTCGCGCTGGCCGAAGAGCTGCGTGACCGGGTGGCGGGCATCGGCGTCGAGCTGAACCTCGGCGGGGGCAGCTTCAAGTCGCAGATGAAGCGCGCCGACAAGAGCAATGCGGATTACGCGCTGGTCCTGGGCGAGCAGGAGCTGAGCGAACGACGCATTGGCTTGAAACCACTGCGAAGTGGTGACGAACAGGAGAGCATCGCGCTGGACGAACTGGCGGCGGTGCTGCAGGACAAACTGGGCGGCGCGTAGCCGCAATGCAACAAAGGCAGTCTCGTGGACGATCTACTTTCAGAGAAGGAACAAATCGATCAGATTCGAACGTGGTGGTCGGAGTACGGCGGCTACGTGATCGGCGGCCTCGGTCTCGGCATCGCCTCGCTGGTCGGCTGGAACTACTACCAGGACAGCACGCTCGACGCGCAGCTCGAGGGTTCCGCGCTGTACGAGACGCTGACCGGACACGTTGCCGACGGCAGCCTCGAGGAGGCCGAAGCCGTCGCGAACCAGCTGGCCATCGACTACTCCGGCACGACCTATGCCGCACAGTCGAAACTCGCCATGGCTCGCCTGTACATGGACAGGAACCGCGACGACGAAGCCGCGGCGGCGCTGCAGGACCTGCTGGACAGCGATGCCGACGATGCGGTCAAGCACGTTGCGCGGGCGAGACTCGCGCGCGTGCGCCTCTACCAGGGCGATGCCCAGGCCGTCGTCGACCTGCTCGAGGGCCAGGAAAGTAAGGCGTTCGGCCCGACCTACATGGAACTGCTCGGCGATGCGTACCACGCGCTCGGGCGTATCGGGGACGCGCAGTCGGCGTACCAGGCCGCGCTGCTCGACCCGATGGCGCAGGGCACCATCGATCGGCAGCTCGTGCAGTGGAAAGCGCTCGATCTGCCCGAGGTGACTATGCCTGACGAGCCGATCGCCGAGGAACCCGACGTCGAGGCGCCGGTCGAAGCGGCAGAGGCAGAGGAAAACGAGTGAACAACGGTCTGCGCATAGTGGCGGTCATCGTCGCAACGTCGTTTCTCGGCGCTTGCGGCCTGTTCGGCGACGATGACGAGGAACTGGAGCCGGCGGAACTCGTCGAATTCGAGCCGAAGGTCAAGATCAAGCGGCTGTGGGACGCGAAGCTCGGCGGTGACTCCGAATTCCTGCTGGTCGCGTTGCAGCCGGCGGGCGACGGCAATCGTGTCTACGCGGCGAGCCAGGACGGCAGAGTCACGGCCTTCGATCCGGAATCTGGCCGGCAGGTCTGGCGTACCGATCTCAAGGTCGAGCTGTCGGCCGGCCCCGGCGTTGGCGAGGGCCGCGTCGTCGTGCTCGCAAAAGACGGTGCCGCGATCCTGCTCGATGCCGCAAGCGGCGAGGAACAATGGCGGTCGGACGTTGCGGCAGAGTCGCTCGCCAGTCCGCTGATTCGCGCCGACACGGTCATCGTCCAGACCATCGACAACCGCCTCCAGGCCTTGTCGGCGTTCGATGGCCGCCCGCGCTGGTCGATTCAGCAGACGGCGCCGGCGCTTTCGGTGCGCGGCTCGGCGACGCCCGTGTTCGTCGGCACGACCGTGATCTCGGGGTTCGACAACGGACGCCTCGTTGCCACCGAACTCGACACTGGCACGGTGATCTGGGAGTCGATGATTTCCCCGCCGACCGGACGTTCGGACCTCGACCGCCTCGCCGATATCGACGGCGCTATCGCGGTGGTGGGGCAGGACGTCTACGTTTCGGGGTACCAGGGCCGCACGGCGGCGCTGGCGTCCGAGTCCGGCCAGGTGCTCTGGCATCGCGACATATCGTCGCTTGCCGGCGTGTCGGCAAGCTGGAACGCGGTCTACACGGTCCGCGAGGACGGCGAGATCATCGCGCTGACCCGCCGCAACGGTGCGGAGGAATGGCGTAACGACTCGCTATTGCGGCGCGAACCGACGCTGGCGGTGCCTTTCAACACGACCGTCGTCACGGGCGACTTCGAGGGCTACCTGCACTTCTTCAGCAACCTGGACGGCGAACCCGTCGCGCGCGTGCGGCACGGCGGTGCCGCGATTACGAGCGACCCCGTCGTCATTGCGAATCGACTGTACGTACAGAGCGACAACGGCACGCTCGCGGCGTACACGATCGTCGAAGACCGTCCGGAGCGCACTGCTCCCGACATCGTCGAAGAAGGCGCCTGAGCGACTGCGCCGAAGGTGTCATCCCGTGCTCCCCGTCATCGCGCTCGTCGGCCGGCCTAACGTAGGCAAGTCGACGCTGTTCAATCGCCTGACGCGGTCCCGGGACGCTCTCGTCGCCGACTACCCGGGCCTGACGCGCGACCGCAAATACGGCTTCGGCAAACTCGGCCCGATTCCCTACCTCGTCATCGACACCGGCGGTGTCGCCGGCGGTGAAGAAGGCATCGACGAGGCGATGGCCGAGCAGACCGTCAAGGCGCTGCAGGAGGCCGACGCCGCGATCATCATGGTCGACGGCCGCAGCGGCATCACGGCGGCGGACGAACACGTCGCGGAGCTCGCGCGGCGGCATGCGAGGAAGACGTGGCTTGCCGTCAACAAGGCCGAAGGCCTCGAAACCGCGACGGCCAGTGCGGATTTCTACGGGCTGGGCCTCGGGGAGCCGATCGCCGTGTCGGCATCGCATGGCGATCGTATCGCGGCGCTCATGGACGGCGTGCTGGGGGATTTCGAACCCGACGAGGCCGCCCCCGAGGCCGACGACGACCACGAGCTGCGCATCGCGATCGTCGGACGGCCGAACGTCGGCAAGGCGACGCTGGCCAATCGCCTGCTCGGCGAGGACCGGCTCGTCGTCTACGATCAACCGGGTACGACACGCGACACGGTCGAGGTACCGTTCGAGCGCAGCGATCGCAAGTACATGCTGATCGATACGGCCGGCATCCGCCGCAAGGCGCGCGTGAACGAGGCGATCGAGAAGTTCAGCATCGTGAAGGCGCTGCAGGCCATCGAGAAGGCGCACGTCGTCATTGCGGTGCTCGACGCGCGGGAAGGCGTGACCGAGCAGGACGTCAGCCTTCTCGGGCTCGTGCTCGAACGCGGGCGTGCGCTCGTCGTCGTGACCAACAAGTGGGACGGCCTGTCCGCCGAACAACGCAAACAGGTTCGCGACGACCTGGATCGCCGGTTGCCGTTCCTCGATTTTGCCGAACGCATTACGATCTCGGCGCTGCACGGGACCGCCGTCGGTGACCTGCTGCCCGCCGTCGAGCGTGCCTACACGGCGGCGACGCGCGACCTGTCGACCACGGAGCTGACGAGCGAACTCGAAGCCGCCGTCATGGCGCATCCGCCGCCGCTCGTGCGCGGCCGGCGGATTCGCCTGCGCTATGCGCACCAGGGCGG
>JANQGP010000344.1 GCA_028277265.1 Woeseiaceae bacterium
ACCGCGACGCGATCACCGGCTTGCAGCGCGCCGCGCACGGCGATGAGGTCGCCCTCGCTGTCACCCAGCTCGACGGCGATCTGTTCGGCCAGGTTGTCCTGCGTGATGCGGAATACGAACGAACCGTTGTGACGCAGGACGAGCGCGTCTCGCGGAACCGTTATCGCCGACTCGCGAGCGCGAATGGGGACGGCCACGCTGACGAGCTGACCGACGGTCCAGCCGGCCTGCGAAGACGCGGGCAGATCGATGCGCGCCTCGAAGGTCTGTGAGCGCACGTCGCCCGTCGGCACGAGTGCGCGAATCGTGCCTTCGAGTTCCGCGTCCGCCGTGAACACGTGAATCTTGTCGCCGACGATCGTGCGCGGCAGGTGCTTGAGCGGGACGAACGCGCGGACTTCCATGTTGCGAATGTCGGTCAGTTGCGCAAGGACTTCGCCGCGCGCGACATCTTCGCCCTCCCGGTGCATGCGACTGATGACGACACCCGTGAAGGGTGCCCGGGCATCGGCGCGCCGAATCTGGTCATCGATCTGCCGAATGCGTACTCCGGTGATTTCCGCATCGCTGATCGCGAGATCCCGGTTCGCCTCGGTCTGCTCGAGCTCGAACTCGGACACGAGGCTCGAGCCCTGCAGTTCGCGCTGGCGGCGCAACTGGCTGTCGAGTTGTCGCACATTGATCTCGGCACGTTTCAGGAGCGCTTCCTGCTCCGCCCGTTGCAACAGCAGCGGACGGGTGTCGATGCGTGCGACGGGCCGGCCTTTCGGGATCAGGGTGCCGGGCTCCGCAACGGTGATGAGCTGGCCCGCCACGCCGGCCGTAATCTGTACATCGTTGCGGCTGTAAATCGTTCCCGGAACCGCGACCGTCGGCGCGATCTCCGTGCGCTCGACAGTGGCCACCTGCACGACGCTGGCCGGCATCTGCTGCGCGGCTGCCGTACCCGTCAGCAGGCAGGCGATGATGATCGTTGTCGTTTTTCTAAGCATCGGCGATTACTCCCTCTCTGCCCGCCGGCCGGCCCCTTCGCCGCATCAGAAACGCTGGCGGCGGCAGCCGCAGGATACTGGGCATCAGGACCAGTGTGAATACGGCACTGACAAACATGCCGCCAATGATGACGGTGGCCAGTCCTCGATAGATCTGCGAGCCGACGCCGGGTACCAGCATCAGCGGCAGCATGCCGAAGATGCTCGTCAGCGTACTCATGTAGATCGGGCGAGCGCGTACGCGGACGGCTTCGGTAACGGCGGCGCTGCGGTCGAGACCGTTCCGTTGCCCGGCGCGTGTCTGCATGACGAGCAGGATCGCGTTGTTGACGACGAGTCCGAGGAGGATCAGGAAGCCGATCGTCGTCAGCAGGTCCATGGCCTGAGTCGTGAACTGGTTCAGGATACGCAGGGCGACCACGCCACCCGCAACGGCCAGCGGCATCGACAGCATGACGAGAACGCCGTCCCAGAGTGAGCGGAACATCGCGGCCAGCACGAGGAACAGAACGACCGCGGCGACCGCGAGGTTGATCGTCATCGTCTCGAACGCGCCTTCGAGACGATCCGCCGTGCCCCGGTACGAGATGCTGACGTCGGCCGGCATGCCCTCGCGCAGCTGCGGACCGATGACATCGCGCAGTGTGTCGAGCGCTTCCTCGACCGTCATTTCGGGTGGGGGCGTCACGGCAAGGGTGAGCGTGCGCTGGCCATTGACGCGCAGCAACTGCGTCGGCCCGACCGTACGCTGGATCTCGGTCAACTCGCCGATACTCTGGATGCCGGCGAGCGGTGTCCAGATCGGCACCGCGGCGAGTTCCTCCGGCGAATTCCATGTCGGTCCTTTGAGGATCATGTCCATGCGGTCATTGCCGTCGAAGTACTCGCCGACGAACGAGCCGCTCGTCAGCGCTCGAACGATGTTCGCAACCGCCGCCCGGTCCAGGCCGGCGGCCGTGATGCGCCGATCGTTCGGCACGAGCTGCAGCTCGGGCTCGGCGATCTGCAGTCCCGGTATCGGACGTACCTGGGAACCGGGAATTGTCCCGCTGATCAGCGGCATCGCCTGCATTGCGACGGCAGACAACGTGTTGATATCGGAGCCCTGCAAGTCGACATTGATGCTGCGCCCCCCGTCGAAACCGAAGTTCAGGAGTGAGGAGCGCTGTACGAATGCGCTCGTGTCGGGCAGGTCGACGAGCACCTGATCGCGGACGATGCCGATCATCTCTTCGATGCGTTCGGGGTCCTGCGGATAGATGAACAGCGCGTTGAACGAGCCGAACGAGGACAGGTTGTAGCCGCGA
The DNA here is from genome assembly GCA_028277265.1 of Woeseiaceae bacterium. Lineage (GTDB taxonomy): Bacteria > Pseudomonadota > Gammaproteobacteria > Steroidobacterales > Woeseiaceae > UBA1847. The sequence continues at coordinate 2,300 of JANQGP010000344.1, forward strand.
ATGTAGGGCTGCTGCTCGTGGTCCATGTACGGCCGCAGGCGCTCGACGATCGTGCCCGCGATCTCGGTTTCGACCATCTCCACCGTTCCGCCCGGCGGCATCGCAAAGAACGCGTTCAACGAGTCCGAAGGCGCCTGCGGCAGCAGGTTCGCCTTGGGCACGAGCAGGAGGATGACCAGCATCGATGCACCGAGTATTCCGGCGATCCACGCCCCGCAGCGGGCCGGCGTCCGTGTCAGGCGCATGACGAGCGTCGTAATACGATCCCACCAATGGTCGAGCGGGTCCCTGTTTTCCTGGCGCAGCATGAAATTGGCGGCGACCGGCAGGACGGTGATCGCAATGAAGAACGAAGCCGAAACCGCAACCGCGATGGTCAGTGCGAGGTCCTGGAACAGCTGGCCTTCCATGCCCTGCATGAAAAGCACCGGAACGAAGATCGCAACGCTCGTCACCGTCGACGCGAACAATGCGCCCGTGATCTGCCGCGTGCCTTTGCGCACGGCTTCTTCCTGGCTCGCGCCCTGCTGGCGACATCGCACGATGTTCTCGAGTGTGACGATAGCCGCATCCATGACGAGGCCTATGGAGAACGCAAGTCCGGCCAGGGAAATGACGTTGAGCGATTTGTCGAACAGGCGCAGCGCGACGAACGCGACGAGTACCGACAGCGGCACGGTCGCCGTGACCAGAAAAGTCGCACGGCGGCTGCGCATGAGAAAATAGAGGATGCCGACAGCCAGCAACAGGCCGAGCCCGAGGTTGCTGCGCACCAGCGCCACGGCGCGCCGAATATGGATCGATGCGTCGAAGCTGAGATCCATCTCGAGACCGGCCTCGCGCAGGACATTGTCGTTGAGTTCGACAATCGCTTTGTTGACCTCGTCGAGGATCGCAACGGTGTTGGCGTCGTAGTCGCGCTGCACAGTGATGTAGTAGGCGGGATAGCCGTTGCGCAGCGTGAAGCCGTCCTGCTTGCGCGGCACGATGTCGACGTCGGCGACTTCACTCAGGTAGATCGGACGGTCGTCGCTCCATCCTACGATCAGTTCATTGAGCTGCCCCGGCTCGAACTGCCCGACGAAACGCACCGTGTACTGGCGCCGACCGACGTCGGCGAAACCACCCGACGAATCCGTCGCGCGCGATACCGTCGCGATAATGTCATTGATCTGGACGCCGAGCGCGGCCGCACGGTACGAGTCGAACGTGATATGCAATTCGCGCGGTTGCTCGCCCTGCAGCTGGATCTGCGATACGCCGGGTATGCGCGCGAGGCGCGGCTCGACATGATCTTCAATGAGCTTCTGATAACTCGCGAGTTCGCGATTCGGGTTGTCCGGCAATACGCGGATCAGCAGGGAGGCGGCGCCAGGCGTCTGCTGGCCGCCGCCGACGTTGACCATCGGCTCGAGCGCATCGCCGGGACGCGGCGGCGCCTGGGTCAGGTTGTTGATGACGTCGAGCTTCGCGGTCTGGATGTCCGTGCCGACGGCGAAGGTCAGGTTGACGAACCCGGAGCCGCGTCCGATGAATGAATTGATGTTGGTCAACCCGGGCGTGTTGCGCAGCACGTTTTCCTGCGGCTCCACGATGTTGGCTTCCATCTCTTCGGGCGCCGCGGCACGCCAGAAGTTCGCCACGGAGATCTGGGGTTCCTCGATGGTCGGCAGCAGCTGGATGGGGAGGGAGGCGATCGACGTGAGGCCGAACAGCGCGACCAATGCGACAGCGGCAGCGACCGACGGCCACTGCCGAGTACTCAGATCAGTGAGATTCATGGACTATTAGATGCAAATAGTCGCGTTTTCGTTGCAGCACGGAACGGGCGAATCGAGCCCGCCTTATGCTCGTGAGGAATAAGGTGGCGCGTTACTCGCCGCGGCGCGGTATGTCCTCGCCGAGCATGAGTGCCCGAACGAACCGGACGGGCGGCGAGCCGTGGGACAGCAACTGGTCGTGATAGCGCCGCAGCGTGAAATCCTCGCCCCAGGCTTGTTCGATCTCACGACGTAGCTCGCGGTGTTCCTGGTAGCCGACGAAATAGGTCGATAGCTGGGCGGATGTCAGTTGCGCGCGCACCCACTTGCCGGCGGCCTCGCGTTCTTCCTGGAAGCCGCCTTCGACCATGAGCTTCATGGCTTCGTCGCGGGTCATGCCTTCGACGTGAATCGCCGAGTCGATGATCGCATTCGTGATACTGCGCAGGTACCACTTCAACGTGATCAGTCTCTGCAGCGGGTCGTAGTCCTGGTAGCCCTCTTCGATCATCATCTGTTCGGCGTAGACTGCCCAGCCCTCGACAAACGAACCCGACCACAGGACCGAGCGCAGAATTGACGGGTAACGGTTGCTCATCGCGAGCTGCAGGTAGTGGCCCGGCACGCCTTCGTGGATGGTCAGGTCCTGGATCGAGTAGAGGTTGTACTCGCGCAGGAACGACTCGACCTGTTCGTCGGTCCAGTCCTCCGGCAACGGTGCGACGGCGTAGAACGCAGGCAGGTCGCGATCGAGCGGCCCCGGTGGGTCGAGGTAAGCCACCGAAACGCCGCGCTGGAACTCGGGCATGATGATGATCTCGATCGGTTCCTCGGGCATCGTCACGATGTCGTTTTCAATGACGAAGTCGATTGCTTCCTGCAATTGTGCCTTGGCGATATCGACGATGCCGTCGCGCGGCGGCAGCGCCCGGTATGCCTCTTCGAGGCCGGCGCGAATGATCGCCTGCTTGTAGGACCCGTCCGGGTCGTCGGGGAACGCCGTCATCGGATGCTTCGCTGCGTAGACGGTCTTCGCGACCTCGTACATCTCGTTGCGCACGGCCTCGTACTCGCGTTCCGCCCTGGCCCTGATCTCCTTCCGGCCGAGCGGCGAATTGAGTGCGAAGGCAAGCTTGGTGTCATACAGCGCCGCGCCGATACGGAAGTCGCCGTCGGCGCGTGGCAGCAGTTCTTCCTCGAGCCAGGTCTGGTGCTCCGCGACGGCGTTCTTCGCGGTCTCGATCGCGGCCTCCAGGCGTGCTTTCTGATCCGCTGTCAGCGCATCCATCTCGGGCACGATCAGCGTATCGATGATCGTATTCAGCCCCTGGTTTTGCGACACCGCGGTCTCGGCGTGGATCCTCGGCACACGCGCCGGTTGCAACGAGCCTCGCGCCTGCTCGAAAAAGCGCGGCATCTGTTCGAGACGTGCCGTCGCGTCGGCAAGGCGATCGGCAATCGGTGCGAAATCGCGCGACATCAGGCTGTAGATCGATCCGCCCGAGGTGTCCACGTAGTAGAGCGGATTCCACGCCCATTCCTGCAATGTCTCGATCTGCCAGATG
>JANQGP010000358.1 GCA_028277265.1 Woeseiaceae bacterium
CGTCGCCGTCCGGGGTCGGGTCGAAGATGGCGTCGCGCGAATGCAGGCGCTTCTCCATCTCGGTAACTTCCTTTTCGCTGACGCCGAGGTCCTCGGCGACCGCCTTGGTCTCGTCGGCCGACAACCACGCGAGACTCTTCTTTGCCTTGCGCAGGTTGAAGAACAGTTTGCGCTGGGCCTTGGTCGTCGCGACCTTGACGATACGCCAGTTCTTGAGGACGAATTCGTGAATCTCGGCGCGAATCCAGTGCACGGCGAACGACACGAGCCGGACGTCGTAAGACGGATCGAAGCGCTTGACGGCTTTCATCAGGCCGACATTGCCTTCCTGGATCAGATCGCTGAGCGGCAGGCCGTAACCCGTGTAGCCCTTGGCGATATGCACGACGAAACGCAGATGCGCCATGACGAGCTCGCGTGCGGCTTCGAGATCCTCGTGATCCCGGAATCGCGTCGCAAGCGCCTGTTCGTCTTCTTTGGACAGCACGTCAATCGAACCGACGGCCTGTATGTAGGCGTCGAGGCTGCCTACCGGGCCTGCCAGTACGAGATCGCGGCTGGTTGTCGCAAGAGCGGTCGTCATTCAGTTCCTCCGTGTCGGCCGAAATATTAGCACTCGCAGGGTTAGAGTGCTAACAAGACCCCTAAGTTCCCGATATAAATAAGGAATATTGTTATGAATTCGGGGCATTTGGGCGGATCGGCGCCCAGATTATGTTCAATTTAGCCTTGTCAGCGCGGTTCGATCCGCCGCATGTGGCGTGCCGCCGTGAACCAGGAGCCGAACAGGCCGAGAAAGATCCCGATTCCGATGATCGCGCCGGCCTCCGTCAGGTTCATCGACGCGATCGCGATATTGCTCTGGTAGAGGCCCGCGAGCCTCGCGACGGGACCCTCGAGCAGGAACAGTCCGTAGTAGACGAGCGCGAGCGCCAGCAACCCGCCGAAGAGCCCGTACCAGAACCCGGTCCAGAGAAACGGCCGCCGCACGAACGCGTTACTCGCGCCGATCAGCTTGGTGACCTCGATCTCCTCGCGCCGGTTTTCGATGTCCAGCCGGATCGTGTTGCCGATGATCACGACGATCGCGATGCCGAGGAGCGCCGCGCCAATCGCGATGGCTTGCCGCACGATGTCGAGAATGGCATGGAAGCGTTGTACCCATTCCGTATCGACCTGCACATGCTCGGTCTCGGGCAGGTTTTGCAGTTCCTCCTGAAGCAGCACCATCGACGCACTCGTGTTGCCGGCACTTGGCCGTACGACCAGCGTATGCGGCAGGGGATTCTCGGGCAGCTGGTCGAGCGCCGCACCGAAACCCGACTGATCCTTGAAGTCGTCGAGCGCGTCGTTCGCGCTGATGAACGCAACCGACTCGACGTCGGCGCGCTGTGCGATCAGGCGACCGAGTCCCTCGGCTTCGCCCTCGGTCAGTTCCTGTTTGAGGAATACCGAGAAATCGAGCGCGTTGTCCCAACTGCCGCTGATGTCGCGGGCGTTCTTGACGACAAGATTGACTGCGGCCGGCATCGCGAGGGTCACGGCGATGACGAGCATGATCATCAGGCTCGAGAACGGATGCCGCACGAGCCTGCCCAGCGATCCGAGCGATGTGCTCGCGTGGCGTGTCAGCCAGATCGAGAACGGCCCCGACGAACGAACCGGGGCAACGGCATCGGCGTTTCGCGTCACAGCCACTCGTCGGCCTCCTCGGTATCGGGTTGCAGTCGCCCTTCCTCGAGCGCGATTCGCCGGCAGCCCAGCTTGTCGATCAGCGAGATGTCGTGACTCGCGATCAGCAGCGTGACGCCGACCTCGTTGAAGCGCCGGAAGATGCGCATGACTTCGAGCGAGAGATCGGGGTCGAGGTTACCGGTCGGCCCGTCGGCGATGAGCAGCTTCGGCCGGGTGACGATGGCGCGCGCGATGCCGACGCGTTGCTGCTCGCCGGCGGACAGCGTCTCCGGGCGTTGCTTTTCCTTGCGCAACAAGCCGACCTGGTCGAGCGCCGCGCGAACGCGGCGGCCGGCCTCCCGATGCCCGACGCCGGCGATGATCAACGGCAACGCGACGTTGTCGAATACCGGCCGGTCGTAGAGCAGCTTGTGGTCCTGGAACACCATGCCGATCTGCCGGCGGTACTTCGGAATCCTGCGGCGCTTGAC
>JANQGP010000062.1 GCA_028277265.1 Woeseiaceae bacterium
GGCGCTGTACAGCGCCGCATCGGCATTTCGGATGAGGTCGATGACGTTGGGCGCGTCTTTGGGGTAGTAAGCGATGCCGAGGCTTGCGGTCATGAAGACCTCGTGACCCTGCACGAAGAACGGGTCGGCGAGCCGGTTCAGCAACGTCTGAGCGAGCTCGTTGGTCTTGCGCAGCCCCTCGGGATCGGGACCGAGTTTCTCGATGATGACAGCGAATTCGTCGCCGGCAAGGCGACCGACGACAGAGCGTTTGGGCAGGGCTGCGGTGAGTCGTTCGGCGACGGTCTCGAGCGTCGTGTCGCCGGCGAGATGGCCGAAGGTATCGTTAATATCCTTGAAATGGTCGACATCGACGTAGAACAGGCACAGCGGGCGGCCCTCTCGCCGTGCCCGGGCGATGCCGCGCTGCAGCAAGTGCTGGAACTGCATGCGGTTCGGAATCTTCGTCAGCGCGTCGATACGGGCGAGGTAGCGAATGCGTTTCTCCGCGCGGCGCCGCTCGGTAATGTTCTGCGCCGCGTAGATCCGGCTGGTCGAGCCATCCGTGTCGTTGTCGACGATCGAGCAGGTGTACGAGACCGGGATCGATTCGCCGTATTTGCTTTCGAAGATTGCCTCGCGTGGCAGACCCGAAGGTGTGTCATTCGCCAGTGACGGGCTCTTCTTCGTATTGATGACGAAATCGATCGACGTGCCGGTAAGCTCGTCCTCGTCATAGCCGAGGAGGTGCGTCGTCGCAGCGTTGATGCGCTCGATTTCCCCGCCGTCGCTGGTGACGATGATCGCTTCGTTCATACCCGACAGCAGCCGGTCCACGTAGTTGCGCGAATGCGTCGTCGTGCGCAGCTTGTCCCGCATGTCGTTGAAGACCGCGGCGAGCGCACCGAGTTCATCGCCGCGCGTTTCCGGTAGCGGCTCGCCGAAATCGGCGTCGCGAAGGCGCTCGGCCTGGGCCTTCAGCTCGCGAATGCGCCGCGTCTGGCCGCGAACAATGAGCGTGACGACGCCGCCGCAAAGCAGCAGCACGGCGATCGTGGCGCCGCCGATCCACAGGTAGCTGTGGCGTCGGCTTTCGCCTTCTCTCGTGTACAGGGCTTCGGTGAAACCGAGCAGGTCATCCTGCAACGGAACGAGACTGAAGGCGGCGGACATCCGCCCGACCTCACGGCCGTCCCGAATGACCGGATAGACCAAGAGCAGGTGTTGCTCGAGCCAGACAGTTTCGGCGTCGCCGTAACCGGACGGGAAATTGCCGCTGGACCATGACCGGCCGCCGCCGTCCCGGAAGCGAATGCCGATGAGATTGGGGTTGACTGTCATCGCGCGGCTCAGCGCATTGCTGATCTGCACGCCGTCCGCGTCCTCCGGCAGCGAGTCGACGACCGCGTGGATCTGCGCGCGCATCCGCCGCTCGTAGCTGGCCTCCAGCAGCTCGCGATGCTGTTCATAGCTCGCGTCGACGATCTGGTTTGCCAGCCAGTGATACTGCCCGTAGAACAGCGACAGCATAATACCGGCGGCGACGATGCCGAGCACCGTCGCATAAAGCAGAAATCGCGGGATCTTGCTGCCGGTCATGTAGTCGTTGTTATACGGCCTGAAAACGCTACCAGTGTAGCATTACGGCCGCGCGCAGATCGCGATTAGTCCGCTCTGGACTACATAATCCGCCGGGTTTGCGAAATATCAGTCGGATTTGCCGCGTTTTTCGACGAACTCGACGGGTTCGGGCTGCACCGTTGTTTTCATAATCCCTTCGACGACGGCACCTTCGGCAACGGCAATGGCTTCGCCCGTTACGGTACCGGTGATGCGCGCCGAGTCCGCGATCTCGACCTTGCCCGACGCAACGATGTCGCCGTCGACCTGGCCGGAAATCACGACGTGGGTTGCCTTGATCGTCCCCTGCCAGTGACCGTCTCGCGCAAGGATCACCGAGCCGTCGACATCGCAATCGCCGTCAACTTCGCCGCTGACCTGAACGTCGCCATTGCCCGTAATAACGCCCGCTATCCGGCAGCCTTCATTGATCAGGGTCGGCGCGCCGGCGGCGCGGTCGCGGAAGCGCCTCAGTCTGGATTCGTTCATGCCGCGTAGTCTACTTTTCGTTATAGCCGTAGCCAAGCGACTCGATCGACACGAGTATGCCGCCCTCAAAGACGAGACGACGCATCAGCTTCCGCGGCCCGAAGTTGTAAACGTATTCCGTAACGATCACTTCCTGGGAATACCCGTATCCCGGAAAACGCTCGGTGCGCCAGCCGTTGCCGTGCCTGCCGCGAATAGGAGCGTTGATGTTGCGCAGAGTCCGGCCGATGTGCCGCATCGTCGTCGGCGCGCCGCAGGCGCGGCGGACCTGCGCTTCGTGCATGTTCTCCTTGACGAGTTTGCTGCCACAGCGAAACGCATGCGCCGGCGGGCTGGCGAGCGCGAGTAACAGAACTGTCGCCAGGATAATCGCGATGTGCTGTCGTCGACCCATGCCGTCAGCATAGCAGACGGGTTTCGCGGCGTGAGCGACAATCGGACGCACGCGTCCGCTTATGGTAAAAGTGCATATCGGCCCAAAAGGACCCAAGTCGAAGGAACCGCATTGACGCGAGGGTTTGAGAAACGCCTGGAGGCCGTTGCCGCCGCGGGCGGCAACATCTTGTACGGCGGATTGAAAGGCGTGGAGAAGGAATCTCTGCGCGTCAGTCCCGATGGCTTGCTGTCGCAGACGCCGCATCCCGCCGGGCTCGGCTCGGCATTGACGAATCGCTATGTCACGACCGATTTCTCCGAGGCGTTGCTCGAGTTCGTGACACCGGCATTGCCGACGACCTGGGAAGCGCTGCGCTGTATATGCGACATTCACCAGTTCGTCTACAAGCACCTCGGTGACGAGCTGCTCTGGCCGGCGAGCATGCCGTGTCAGACACCGCCCGATACGGAGATTCCCCTGGCCCGGTACGGTGACTCCAACGTCGGCCGCATGAAGACGATCTATCGCCGCGGGTTGGGTCACCGTTACGGCCGACAGATGCAGGTTATTGCGGGCGTGCATTTCAATTACTCGCTGCCCGAAGGATTCTGGCCCGCCTACCGCCCGCTTTGCGAGTCCGACGCCGAACTCGCCGATTTTCGTTCGTCGCAGTACCTGGCGATGATTCGCAATTTCCGGCGCATGGGTTGGATCGTCCTGTATCTGTTCGGCGCGTCGCCCGCGGTCTGCAAATCGTTCGCGCTTGGCGATACGTCGCTGAAGCCGCTGAATGACACCACCTGGTACGAGCCGTGGGCAACGTCACTGCGTATGAGCGATCTCGGCTACAGCAACCAGAACCAGTCGCGTATCAACATCTCGCTCAACAGCCTCGACGAGTACGTGAAGGATCTCAGCAATGCGATCTGTACGCCCGAGCCGGCCTACGAGAAGATCGGCATCAAGGTCGACGGAACGTATCGCCAGCTCAACACCAACCTGCTGCAAATCGAGAACGAATACTACTCCCCGGTCCGCCCGAAACGGGTCGCCCGATCCGGCGAGCAGCCGACCGCGGCGCTGCGTCGCGAGGGCATCGAGTATGTTGAAATACGCTCGCTCGACATCAACATGTTCGATCCGGCGGGCATCAATCAGAATGTGATGCGGTTTATCGAAGCGTTTCTGATCTACTGCCTGCTCGAGGACAGCCCGAAACTCGACGCTGCGACGATGGAGGAGATCGGCCATAACCAGGCCGGCACGGCCAAGCGCGGCCGCGATCCGGAGTTCCGCTTGCATCGTGACGGCAAGTCCATCGAGCTGCGCAAATGGGCGACCGAGATTCTGGCAGCCGTTCACGAGGTCGCCGCGTTGCTCGACGGGCACGGCGGCGACCACAGCTACCGCGATGCCGTGCATGCCCTGCAGGGCGCCATCGACAATCCGGATGCGACGCTGTCGGCCAGGATCATTGCCGAGCTTCGCGATACGGACAGCAGCTTTTTCGAGTTCGCCCTCGAGCTGGCACGGTCCCACCGGGACTACTTTTCCTCGATCGCTCCGCTCGAGGGCCGGCGGGAGCGGGTGCTGGCGGACGAGGCGGCGGACTCCGGACGACGTCAGCTGGAGATCGAGGCCGCGGACCGGATTACGCTCGATGAGTACCTGCACCAGTACTTCAGCGCCTGTTGATGCGCTTTCGTGTGCGGTCCGTCACAGTTTCGGCCCTTCCGGTAGGCCACCCCGGCCGATTTAACTAAACTCCACTGCATGTGCCTGATTTGGCACGCCTATTGGTTCTCGGGGCAGACATTGGTCAAGACGTATTTCATCGGAGTGGTGCTGGGCCTGGCCGCCGCGGCGGGAGCGCTGTACGCGTTTCCGGCCGTCGACCAGGCGCGAGAGGCGTCGATCGTCAGGGTCGCGCCGAACGGCGGCAACGTTGAAGGATTCCATATCAACATTCCGATGGATCGGATCATGGTCGGTGCTCCGGACCAGCCGAATCCGCTGCCGCCGGGGCTGAACTGGCCGACCGATCCGGTACTTGCCGGCATTCGCACCGAATTGTTCAAGATTCGCAATGCGCGCGACGCCGTCGTGGGTGTTGCAGTTCGCAATGCCGCGAGTGGCGACGACGGCAATGTGATCGACTGGGTATTGCATCTGCCTGCGCGGGGATCCGTGTTCGTCAACATGGAGCCGGCTGTTCGCGAGGATGGCTATCGCATCGGCCGCTTCCGCACGGGCTCGCGCGAGTTCGGTGCACTGAACGGGTACATGACCGAGCGCTGGATTGCCAACAGCGAAGACCGCGACGAAGACGCGCCGCTGGGGCGCATCGAACTGCTCGCGACCTACGTCGGCGAATTCGAGCCGCTCGACAACGACCCGGAGGCAGTCGAATGAAGTATGTCATCGCGCTGCTGCTGGGGTTCGTCACGGGTCTGCTGCTGTTCGCCGTCGGCCTCGTCTTTAACCCGTTCATCGGGGATCGGGGATTGTCGCCGATTGCGGTGACCGATTCCCGTGTCATGACGCTGAGTTTTTCGAACGTACCGTCGGACAGTATTGCGTACACGAACGACGGCGAGTCCATGCATACGCCGTACCCCGAGAAAGTACTGCAGTTGTGGGAAGCGCCGATTCGCCTGACGAGCACGATGACAACGGTTCTGCATGATGCCCGCGACGACGTTGCCGGGATTGGTGTGAAGTTCACGTCACACTCCGAAGACACTCGTCTCCTCAACGGTGAGGCAATGACGAACAGTGTCTGGTACATCTACCTGCCTCGGCAAGGCAGCCTGTTCGTACAGCAGACTGAGAACTACTGGAGATTCCTCAGCGAAGTCGGCTTCAGCGCCTGGCGCAGCGCAGGCAACAACTGGCGCGGCACGTGGCTGGGCGACCTGACGAGTGGCCCGGGTGCACTGGGCACGGCGGCCGTTACCGGCGGTGCGGGCGACCTCGCCGAACTCGAGACCAAAGCCGTGGAGTCGCTGACGGTTCGGGTGTTCTCGACGGACACCGGCTTCGTGTCCGCCGAAGGTCGTCTCCTCATCGAGATGCCGCGGCGAGGTCCTTCAGCTGGGTCTCCGGGTCCGCAAGGCGGTCTGTCTCCACAGGCTCGCCGGCTGCAATAATCGCTTTTGACTGCACGAAATCGCGCGGCGCGTTGATCGCGTCGATAGCAATCAGTCGCGAGTCCCTGAGGTACAGGCACGAGAATGACCGCTCGGCCGGGTTGCCACGAATCACGATCTCGTCATAGCCTTCGGAAAGACCGGCGATCTGAAGCTTCAGGTCATACTGGTCCGACCAGAACCACGGAACCTGCGAGTAAGCGACATCCTTGTCGCAAAGATTGGCAGCCGCCGTCTTGGCCTGCTCGAGCGCGTTGTGCACGGACTCGAGCCTCAAATCGCGGCCGAAGATGTCGTTGGGGTGCAGAGTGCAGTCGCCAACCGCGTAAATGTCCGCGTCGCCGGTCCGGCAGTGATCGTCGACGACAATGCCGTTATCGACGTCGAGACCTGCCGCACTCGCGAGTTCGGTGTTCGGCACGATGCCGACGCCGATGACCACGAGGTCGGCCGGGATATCATCGCCCTCCGAGGTCGTCACCGATTTCACGCGCCGTTTTCCGTTGATGGATTGGACGCCGGTCGATAGCCGCAGCTTGACACCCTGGTTGGTGTGTTCGATCTGGTAGAAGTCCGACAGCTCGGGCGAGACCACGCGGCTCATGACCCGATCGGCCATCTCGATGACGGTGACGTCGAGACCTGCCTGGCGCGCCACCGCCGCGACCTCGAGGCCTATGTAGCCGGCGCCGATGATGACGATCCGGTGGCCCGATTCCAGGCCCTCCCGTATGCCGTCCACGTCGCCGATGTTTCTGAGGTAGTGCACACCGGGCAGCGTGACGCCATCGACGGGCAGGCGACGCACGCGCGAGCCGACGGCGAGGACGAGCTTGTCGTACGCGATGCGCTCGCCGCCCGCGATGCACAGGCAGTGTTCGCCGCGATCGATCGCCTCGATTCGCGTGTCGAGGTGCAGTTCGACCCCGGCCTGTTCGTAGAAGCTCTCGGGCTTCACGTAGAGGCGCTCCGCCGGCATATCACCGGCAAGATACTTCTTCGAAAGAGGCGGTCGCTGGTACGGAAGGTACGGCTCGTCGCCGACCAGCACGATCTCGCCATCGTACTGGTACTGGCGCAGGCTCGTCACAAGTTGTCCGGCGGCATGACCCGCGCCCGCAATCGCTATTCTTCGGATCAACTCAACTCCTCAGACCGGCACCAATGGCCACAGGATCGGCAACAGCACCATCACCGTAATGAAGACGACGATCGTCAGCGGGACGCCGACCTTCAGGTAATCAACGAAACGATATCCGCCCGGACCCATGACAAGGATGTTGGCCGGATGCGAGATCGGACTCGTGAAACTGGCGGAAGCCGCCATTGCGACGGCCATCATCGCGGTCTCGGGGGCGACCCCGAGATCGGCCATCGCGGACAGGACGATCGGCGACATGAGAACGACGAGCGCCGCGGTCGGGATGATCATCGTAGCCATGGCCGTCAGGATGTACAGACCCATGATGACGGGCCAGGGCCCGGCGTCGCCGAGCAACGTCATGACCTGGTTGGCCAGGTATTCGGCGGCGCCGGTTTCCTGCATGGCGGTCCCCAGCGGCAGCATCCCGGCTATGAGGAAGATCGCTCGCCAGTCGATCGCACGATAGGCCTGTTCCATCGTCAGGCAGCGTGTCAGCACCATGATCGTGCCACCGATGACGGCCGCAATGGAGATCGGCGCGTAGCCGAGCATGACCGCGATGACCACCCCGAGCATAATGAACGCGGCCAGCGGCGCGCGACGCGTGTCGGGCGGTTCCTGGCCCAACGGCGTCAGAATGAGGAAGTCCGTGTCGGTCGACAGCAGCTGCAGCCGGTCGCGCGGGCCGAGCAGCAGCAGCGCGTCACCGACTTGCAGGCGTTCGTCGGCAAGCTCGGTGCCGACCGTTTCGCCCTCGCGCCAGATACCGGCCAGTTCGATGCCGTAGCGTTCGCGAAAATTCAGTTCGCCAACCGTGAGGCCGGCAAGCGTGCTGCGGGGGTCGAGCGTGGCATCCATGAGGGTGAGCCGTTCGGATTCGAAGGAAGAGACGTTCGCCGGTACCTTGGTGTCAATCTCGAGCTCCTGCAGCCCTCTGAGGACGTCCAGGTCACTGTGCTGACCTTCGATAAGCAGCAGATCGCCGCCGGCCAGGATTTCGTCGCCGCGCGGCATGACCTTGAGCTCGCCGTCGCGAAACACGGCAAGCACGCGAAAGTCGAAAACGTCGGCCAGGCGACTCTTGGCCAGCGTCTCTTCGACGAGGCCGCTGTGTTTCGGCAGGCGAACGACGAACATTCGTTCGTCCGTGTGGTACTGCTCGGCCAGTTGATCCTCGGAGAAGATCTCGACCGCGGTAAAATCGGGGAACTTCTCGAGCTGTGCAATTGCTTCGATTTCGCCCTGGACCAGCACCTGGTCGCCTGCGCGTATCGGTACGTACGCGAGATTGGTCAGGCGATACGAGCCGCGGCGCATGATGCCGACCACGGCCACGTCGAAACGCGAGCGGAAGGCGGCGTGGCGGACCAGTTCCGATACGACCGGAGAGCTCTCGGAAATCGTGACCGATGCGTACACCACTTTCGATGCCACCATCGACTTCAGGACGGGTGCCTCGCGCTCGATGACGAGGTCGGACCAGCGGCGCAGTTCGCGGAACTGATCGACGCGGCCCTGAACCAGCAGCCCGTCGCCGCCGCGCAGGACCGTCTGACGGCCGGGCAGCGTTTCGCTGCGGCCGTCGCGAATCAACGACAGGATGATCAGGCCGGTCGACGCACCGATTCGGGACTCGGCAAGCGTCTTGCCCACGAGAATCGAATCGGTCGGGACGCGCAGCATGAACGTGCGCTCCTGCAGCTTGTACCGGGCGCGCAGGCTGCGCTGACTGACATGCTTGTCACCACGCTCGATCTTCTGTTTGGGCAACAGGAATCGGCCCGCGAGCGCGACGAACAATACGCCGATGACCATGACCGCACCGCCGAGTCGTGTGAAGTCGAACAGTTCGAACGGCTCGTAACCGCGCAATGCGAGCGATTCGGAGATGAGCAGGTTGGGGGGCGTACCGATCAGGGTCATCAGGCCGCCGAGCAGCGTTGAATAGGCGAGCGGCATCAGCAATCGTGAAGCCGCGATGCGCGTTCGCCGCGCCACCTCGACGACGACCGGCAGCATCAGCGCTGCGACGCCGATGTTGTTCATGAACGCCGAGAGCACGGCGCCCGTGATCATGATGACGATGATCAGCGTGACTTCCTGGTTTCCGCCGATCCGCATGACCTGGCGGCCGATGATATCCGCAATGCCCGTGCGGGTCAGGCCCTCGGACAGGATGAACATGGCCCAGACCGTGATGACCGCACTGTTGCTGAAGCCCGCGAACGCCTGGTTCGAATCGACCAGGCCGGTGACGGCGAGCGCGCCCAGGACGAGCAACGCGACGACGTCCATGCGAATGACCTCGCTGATGAAAAGCACCAGCGAAATGGCCAGGATGGCGAGC
>JANQGP010000127.1 GCA_028277265.1 Woeseiaceae bacterium
CTTTTGACAGCATCGAGGAATTCGGGCACCTTTGCCGCCCATGAGGAAACTCTATTCGGGAATGGATGCCTGGCGCTATCTCGTTCGCTCCCAGGTACGCCGCAGGCGCATCGAGACCTTTTTGCCACTGATACTCAGTGCGGCGGGCGCTCTGGGCGTGTTGCCGTTCGCCATTCTGCGATTCGTGCAAGGCAACCCGATCGCCGCATTCGTCGATGTCGTCATCGTCATTGGCTTCGTCAGCCTCGGCACGTACGTCTATCGAACGCATCGCGTGCGCGGTGCCAGCATCGCAATCTCCGTCCTGTGCATTGGCGGCGTCCTGACGACGGTGTACATCAATGGTCCGCAACAGGTCTACTGGGCATTTCCTGCACTGATGGCCGTCTTCTACCTGGTCCGGGCGCGCGAGGCATTCATCGGCGCGATCATAACGGTGGTCGGCATCCTGCCCGTGCTTCTGCCGGGCAAGGATTCGCTGGAAACCAACACGATTCTCATCACGATCGTCGTCACCAGCGCATTCGCTTTCGCTTTCTCGGTGATCACGGACCGGCAGCGAGAAGAGTTGCTGCACCTGGCGACCAAGGACCCGTTGACCGGTGCCGGCAACCGGCGTGGTCTCGATACCAAACTCAGGGACGTCGTCAATACGTTCAGGCGTTCCGCCGCACCCGCCTCGCTCGTGCTGCTCGACCTCGATCATTTCAAGGCCGTCAACGACATGTACGGGCACGCCGTCGGCGACCAGATCCTCAAGAACGTCACGGAGATCCTCAACCCGAGAATCCGGGTGACGGATAGCCTGTATCGAATCGGCGGCGAAGAGTTCGTCGTCGTGCTCGAAGGCGCCGACCTGCATCAGGCCGCGCACCTCGCCGAACAGCTACGCACGCTCGTCGACGCGAACGAACTCGTACCCGATCACGCCGTGACGATCTCGCTCGGCGTGGCCGAACTCAAGTCCGGCGAAAGCCCCAACGACTGGCTGCACCGCGCCGATGAGGCGCTCTACCGTGCCAAGGATGCCGGTCGCAACTCGACCAGCCTCTCCGACTAGCGATTCCCGTCGTTCACCGAGTTTCCCCCGGGCGTCGAATCCCGCCGAACAGTTCGTCGAAGAAATTCAGCATCGCCTGCCAGGCGCGCCGGTCCGCAACTGCGTCGTAGACCGTACCGCGGTCACGATCGTTCGCCGCAGGATTGGTGAACGCATGCATCGTGTTGCCGTAGGCGTGCAACTGCCAGTCCGCCCCCATTGCGGACATCTCGGCGGCGAGTGCGTCCACGCTTTCGGGCGTTGCCATCGGATCGTCCCATCCGTGCAGGACCAGGACCCTGGACAGGATCCGGTTGCCGGCCGTGTTACCCGGCGCACCAAGCAGTCCATGAAAACTCACGACGCCGGCGAGATCCTCGCCGGTTCTCGCGATGTCGAGCACACAAAGACCGCCGAAACAGAAGCCGATTGCAGCGCAGCGGCCCGCGTCGACCTCTTCCTGATCCCGCATCGTACTCAGCGACACGAGCAAGCGTCGCTGCATGGACGCACGATCGGCGAGCTGCGCATCCATCAGCGCACGGTTCTCCTCGAGTGTCTCGCCACGCACGCCCTTGCCATACAGGTCGAGCGCGAAGGCTGCATAACCGGCCTCGGCGAGGCGCTCGGCTTTGTTCTCCTCAAGTGGCCCGCGTCCGGCTATGGTGTGCGATACAAGAACGCCGGGGCGCGGTCCGGCGATGGCGTCGTCATGGCTGAGGCGACCTTCGAGCAGAACGTCGCCGTCAGAGTAGTCGATGAGACGGTGTCGGATGGCCAATGAGGATCCTCATCGACGCCGGTCGATGTAAACCTCGTATCGGCCTTTCGGACCGATGAACCACGACGCGACGGTACTCGTCAGGCTGACGACGATTGCGCCGAAGATCGCCGCCCAGAAGCCGGACACCGTGAAGTCGTCGAGCAGCGCGGCGACAAGTCCGAACATGGCAGCGTTCAACACGAACAGGAACAGGCCGAGGGTGATGATCGTGAGCGGCAGCGTCATGATGAATGCCACGGGACGAACGATCGCGTTGACGATACCGAGCAATAGCGCGGCAAGGATGAAGCTGCCCGTGCCTTCGATACGGACCCCGGGAACGATCTCCGATGCCAGGTAGAGCCCCAGCATCGAGATCAACATACGAATGACGATACCCTGCATCGCCGTATTATATCGCAGGTCGCGCCCCGGGTTTGATGGCGTGCAGATGGACGTTGCCAATGACGCGTTCGAGAAATCCGGCCTCGCAGTACGTCAGATAGTAGTCCCAGAGGCGTATGAACTCTTCCGAGAAGCCTTGCTCGCGCACTTCGTCGATGCGGGAAAAGAACAGTTCGCGCCAGTCTCGCAATGTACGCGCATAGTGGAGACCGATATCGTCGATGTTGATCGCGCGCAGGTCCGTCACCCGGGTCAAAGACGACGTCATTGCCGTAACCGACGGCAGGAAGCCCCCCGGGAACACGTAGCGCTTTATGAAGTCGACTCTGCGCTTGGCCTCTTCGTAGCGCTGGTCGGCGATCGTAATCGCCTGGATCAGCATTTCGCCGTGGTCCTTGAGCAGCGATGAGCACTTGCGGAAATACGTATCGAGATACTCGTGGCCGACAGCCTCGATCATCTCAATCGAGACGAGTTTGTCGAACTGCCCTTCGAGGTCGCGATAGTCCTGCTTCAGCAGCGTGATCCGGTCGCCGAGCTTTTCTGCCTCGAAACGGGCCCGCGCGTAGTCGTGCTGCTGTTCCGAGATCGTCGTCGTCGTGACACGGCAACCGTAGTGTTTTGCAGCGTGCACCGCAAAACCGCCCCAGCCGGTGCCGATCTCCACGACATGATCGGCCGGGCCGAGACCAAGGCGCTGGCAGATGCGATCGAGTTTGGCGACAGAGGCCTCGTCGAGAGATGACGTCGGGCACGGGTAAAGCGCGCAGGAGTACATCATTTCCGGGTCGAGCCACAACGCATAGAAGTCGTTTCCGAGATCGTAGTGTGCTGCGATGTTTCGTCGGCTGCCCGTGCGCGTGTTGCGATTCAACCAGTGGAACGCCTTCTGCAGAGGCCGGGTAACGATGGCGGCACCGCCGTCGACGTTGTCGAGAACATGCCGGTTCCGGAGCAGAATCTGGCCGAGGACGACCGGATCCGGAGACGTCCAGGCGCCGCGAATATAGCTTTCGCCGGCACCGATCGAACCGCCAAACGCCACGTCTGCATAAAACGCCGGCGAGTGGACGTGAACGGTGGCCGACAGGCCGTTTTCTTCGCCCGTCAGGCCGAATGTCTCGCTCTCACCCTGCTCGAAGATCGTCAACTCGCCGACCTCGAGATCCCGCAGTTTGCCGCGAACGACCCGTCGCGCCAGCCGGTCGAGCCACCTGGGCTTGTCGGGGGATACGGGGAACTCGGGCGTATCGATGGACAGGGATTTCGTGTTCATTGAACCACCATGGTCTTCTTCTTGCCGGGATGCACATGAAACGGGACACGTTTCAGCCAGAGCCTGAAGGCTTGCCAGTAGATGCCCGAGATGACCTTCATCGTCATGAACGGAAAGGTAACGAGCACGCGCGCCAGCGACCCGGCGGCGATTTCGCTGCGCTCCAAGGCAATCGATGCCGAAAACACCCGTTCGCCGGACGCGTAATTCGCCATGAAGACGTTCAGGCGTTCTGCCGGCCTCGTGAAACTCCAGTCGTAGTCGATTTCCATCGGCATGAACGGCGATACGTGCATCTTCTTGGCCGGCTGAAATCGCAGTGCATCGCCCGGGCCGGTATTCCGTGAAACCGGCAGCACGTAGGTGTCTTGCTCGCCCCATGGCGTGTTGTTGACCTCGGCCACGATCGTATCCAGCGTATGGCCGTCCTCCTCATAACAATAGTAGAAACTGACGGGGTTGAAGCAGTACCCGAAGTAACTGAGGTTGGTCAGCAGGCGAACAGGGCCTCCGGGCCTGCGCCCCGACTCGGTTTCGACGAGGTCCAGAACCGCGTCGCGAAGGGGCTGATCGCCGTTGCCCAGGTGATCCGAACGTCGAAATCGCGCGAGCGCCGGTCGCGTGGCCGACCAGAACCAGCGCTTATCGAAGACACCGGGGAGTTCCTCCAGGTCGAGGTACATCATGAACACGCGGTACCTGAACGCGTGCAACACCGGGCTCTTGCGGGTATGCCTAACCTGCCCTTCGTAGATGCCGCTTTGCATGGGCATGTATCTCCTCGAAGTGTCGTACCGCATTCAGCGCACTGACGACGCCGTCCTCGTGAAAGCCGTTGCGCCAATAGGCCCCGCAATAGAACGTGCGGTCGCCGTTGATCTCCTCCTGCCGCATCTGCACCGTGACGGCGTCCAGCGTGTACATCGGGTGATCGTACCGAACGCGTTTGATGATCCTGGACGGATCGATGCGCGAATCGTCGTTCAACGTGACGACGTAAGTCCGATCGCTGTCCAGGCTTTGCAGGATGTTCATGTTGTAGGAAACAGTGACATGATTCTGCCGGTCGCGCGGCACGAAATAGTTCCATGCCGACCATGCCCGGCGATTCCGCGGCAGTGCCGAGACGTCCGTGTGCAGCACGGCCTCGTTCGGCTGGTAGCGAATCGCCCCGAGTATGGCCTGTTCCGCCGGCGTCGGGTCGGCCAGCATGTCAAGCGCTTGGTCGCTGTGGCAGGCGACGAAGACACAATCGTACTTCTCGCGTCCGCCCGTCGCCGAGGTCAGCTCCACACCATCGTCATGCCGGGTAACCGACGTGACCGGGCTGTTGAGCCGGATGCGATCACGGTGGCCGGCGACGAGCCGATTGACGTATTCGCGAGACCCGCCCTCGATGACGCACCACTGGGGACGGTCCCTGAGCTGCAGCAGGCCGTGGTTCCTGAAAAAGCGGACGAGGAATATTGCCGGCATGTCGACTACGCTGAGCGGCTCGGCCGACCAGATCGCCGCAATCATCGGAATCAGGTAGTCGTCCGAGAACTGCCGGCTGTAGTTTCGCGCGCTCAGATACTCGCCGAGCGTCAGCTGCCGCCCGAATCGCCCGATGTCGGATACCGCATCGCGATTGAATCTCAGGATGTCCGACACCATCCGGTAGAACGACGGCCTGAGCAGATTCCTGCGCTGCGAGAACAGGCCGTTGAGGGACGAGCCTTTGTACTCGATCCGCCGGTCCTCGGAGTGAACGCTGAAGCTCATTTCGCTCGGCTGCGACCGCTGGCCGATGGCGTCGAGCATGCCGATGAAATTCGGATAGGTGCGGTCGTTGAAGACGATGAATCCGGTGTCGATGGCCAGTACCCTGCCCCGCTCGTCGACGTCGATCGTATTCGTGTGGCCACCGACGTAGTCCGCTGCCTCGTAGACCGTAATGTCGTGATGCTCGCGCAGCTTCCAGGCCGCCGTATTGCCGGCGATGCCGGTACCTATGATTGCTATGCGCATCGGAACCCGCCTTCCAGGTGACTACCAGCGTTGCGGAACACGCTGGATCTTGTCGACGTCGTAGCCGATCGATCCGGTGAATTTCACGAGCCGCTCATAGTCGCTCTCATCGATTGTCGGCGTGCGTGACATGATCCACACGAAATCGCGCTTCTGCCGTCCGATGATCGTCTGCTGGTAGTCCTCGTCCAGATAGACGATGCGGTAGTCGGCCTTGATTGGCCAGATGAACCGCATGCCCCAGAGCGCATTGGACCCGTCGTCCCGAACGAAGCCTTTCGGGTTGTACCGCTTCTCCTTGCCGTCGAAGCTGCCGTCCCTGAAGACGAACGTCGTGGCGATCGTACCGTCGTCATTCAGTGCATAGGTCTCAACGGCGTTATGGGCGCCTTTTTCAAGAAACGTCGGGATATTGGCGATGACATACCAATCGCCCATGAATCGCTCCAGGTCGACTTTCTCAACAGTCTCCATTTCCGGTCCTCTGGCGGCACAGGCGGCGAGCAGCCCGCACGCGAGGGCAAGCAGCGCTGATCGACTACGTGAGTTCATATCGGAGAATTCTCCCGCCCCTGGCGATCGACTCGAGCCCGAGCCACTCGTCATTGTCCGAATACCAAACGGTCAGGTCGGTGCCCCTTGCCGTAACACGCCAGGCCGTCGCGGGCACTTGCTCTCCGCGCACCGTGATCTTCTTCCTGCCGAGCGGCTCGACGTCTACGGGCAGGTATTCGCCCGACTGCGGATTCAGTAGCCGCGATTGCTGCAGGAAACGCGGATTCCAGTAGGCAAACGTCATCACACAATCGCCGATCGGGTTGGCGCTGCCGCCGGACTGCACGATGAACTCATCGTTGATACGCGAGCCGTTCACTGCAAAGCGCTTGCCGTTCTGGCGTGTGTTGGATTCAATGCGACTCAAGCACTCACCGTCCCAGACCTCGCGATTGACGTGTCGATAGCGAAACGCATTGATGAACAACAGACGCACGTCGAAGCTCGCCTCGCTGACCAGTTCGAGGCCGTCTGCTGCAGGTTGCAGTTCGAAGCGGTGGTAGCCGATCGGAGAACCGTCCAGCAATACCGAGAATTCCCATGAACGAGTATCGGTTCTCGCGTCCACCTGGTTCGACAAGACCATCGACGCCATGGCAATCGCGAACAGCTTGATCGATGTTTTCATGATGACGAGGGCTCTTCGAGTGCCACCGGCTGGAATCCGTCCAGCCGCTCTGCGATAACCATGAGCAAGGGCATGACGACCGCCCAGCCGATCGCCAACGCCGACAGCGCAGCGATCGGTTCGACGAACTCGATTGCACCGAGCTTCTGCCCCGCGTAATACGACGCTGGACCCGCGGTGGCGCCGAGGATCGCCGCCAGCATCGCACGACCCTTGAGCCAGGCCATCGCACAATTCAGCGTCGTGGCAAACAGCACCCACATCGTGACGATCCAGTAGGGCGCGAGCATCGCACTGAATTGCCCCGAGGGGTACGTCACCCAACCCATCGCAACGATGAAGCTGTCGAAGCAGATACCTATGACCGCGGCGGTGACCAACAAACCGAGTTCGAGCTCGGGACGATGAGCCTGAAGCAGGTGCACGGACGCCACCAGGACAACGACCACCGGTCCGAGCCACGGCATTTGGGCAGCGGCACCCAAGACCGACGACAACCAGCCGATTTTGAAGCCGAGAACGTTGACCAGTATCCGCATGTCAGTCTGCCGACCGTTTGAATCGGTAGTGTGAAACGAACCACTCGCGGCCGCCCCGATAGCGGAACAGTTCCTCGCAAGCCATGAAGAAGATGCGCCAGCGCATGTACCAGCGGCTCGCATCGTCCTTGCCGTAAGTATCGGCCAGAACCGGCATGACGGCATCCTTGTTGGCGTCGATGAGGCGCAGCCATGCACGACAGGTCTTCGCATAGTGTTTGCCGTTCCAGGCCCACTGGCGTTCCACTGTCAGGTGATCGGCGAATCGTGCAGGGAGTGCTGCCGCCGGCATAATGCCGCCGGAGAAGAAGAAGCGCGTCATCCAGTCGCTCGGCCCTTTGTCGATGTACTCGTACGGCGTCGAGCGATGAGTAAAGATGTGCATGAAGAACCGCCCCCCCGGAACCAGCCAGTCGTGAATGCGGCGAAACAGCTCTTCGTAGTTGCGCATGTGCTCGAACATCTCGACCGAGACGATGCGATCGAATCGTGCGTCGATATCGAAGTCATTCATGTCACAGGTGATAACCTCGATGTTCTTCAGGCCACGTGCCTGCGCAAGCTCATCGATATGCGCTTTCTGCGAGTGTGAGTTCGATACCGATACGATGCTTGCCTTAGGAAAACGTGAGGCGATGAAGAGTGACAGCGACCCCCAGCCGCAGCCGAGATCGAGAACGCGCATTCCGTCTTCGATGCCTGCGCGTTCGGCCGTCAACTCGAGCGCCGCGAATTCCGACTCGTCGATCGTCGTTACACCGTCGGGCCAGTAACCACAGCTGTACTTGCGGTGCTCACCGAGGACGAGGTCGAAGAACGCGGCAGGCACTTCGTAGTGCTGCTCGTTAGCCAGTTCGGGGACCAGGGCGATCGGAGACTGGCGCATCATCTCGACGAAGTCGTTGAGCGTTGTCGCGGCAACCTCGACGTCGTCCGCACGAATCTCCGCCAGTTTTGCCTCCAGCAGGCGGCGAATGCCGCTGCGAATGACGGAGTCCGGTACCAGCCCGGTCTCTGTCCAGCTGATCGCTCGCGCAGGTATCGCGCCCATGTCGCCTCTCCAATGATTCCTCGATGATCAATATACGAATGCCGCCGCGGTGCAACAACGTGAAAACTGCCACTGTTACACTCACTTACAAAATGTCAGAAATTGCAGCGTGGCGGGGGTTTGATAGAATTTCGGGCGCCGCGCCCGTAGCTCAGCCGGATAGAGCACCAGATTCCTAATCTGGGGGTCAGAGGTTCGAATCCTCTCGGGCGCGCCAGTAAATCAGAATTGGACCCCTTGCGGGTCCAATTTTGTTTACTCGCTTCCCAACAGGTTCGAACCTTGCAGCGCGCAGCGCTGCGTTCGCGCCGAGGCGAGCTTAGCGAGCCGACAAGCGGGCCGCGTAGCGGCCGCTAACCGACGAGCGAAGCGAGGACAGGCCGAAGGCCCATCCTCTCGGGCGCACCGGTTCGATCCAGGCATCAAGCGCTTTTCTATGCGATAATTGGCGGACCGAAGAGGTGCTAGCAACACCTCGACGGCCCTGACCACTGCCAGCAAACGGGTGCTGAGAATGGCTGACGCAATAGTATCAGAGCAAGACACGACCGCCGGATTGCGGTGTCGTGTTTTTTTGTGCCCGACGCTGGCCTCTATCCCTGGAGGACCAGAACCATGTACTCACGCAATATCGCGTTTCTCGACGAAAAGACCGAATTCCATCTCCGCGAGGACCGGGGCGACTATGACGTCGAATCCGGTGCCGACCCCACCGTGATGGACCAGGCCAACGAACTGTACGAGGCCCAGCGTCAGATCGGCGATGCCCTGAATCTGGCCGGCCTGCTGTTGGCCGCGCTGGAAAACGAGTGCGACAGCCGAGCGATGCAGATCCACACCGTCGCGCAGGTCATTCAAAAGAAGCTGGCGAACGCCTACGACGAGCTCGACAGGCACGACGCCAACCACACAGAACTGCTTCTCGCGTACAACGAACTGAAGGACAGGGCCGGGGAGACTCGTTAGATCTCAGCGGTTGGTTCGCAGAACCCGCGCTATCCTGATCCAAGCCAACGTGTCCCGGGCTATTGCTGATCGCGGAATGCCGGAGGACAATGCATCGCATATGCTATACAACTGAGGGCGCCATGAAAACGGCAACCATCCCGCCACTGCGGGTTACTCCAGAGCTCCGAAACGATGCGGAAAGCGTGTTGCGGGAAGGCGAATCGCTCAGCAGCTTCGTCGAGGACTCCCTTCGCCGACAGATAGAATTCCGCAAGCTCCAGAGCGAGTTCATCTCACGCGGGTTGGCCGCTCGGGAGTCCGCGAAATCCTCGGGTGACTACGCATCGAAAGAGGAGGTTATGGGTTCTTTGCGCGGAATCCTTGATACCACGAAGCACAAAGGATGAGCTTTCGCGTCCGCTTCGCCCTGGAAGCGAAAACCGATCTCGAGAGGTTGTATGGCTTCCTGGCGGAACAGGACCTCCAGGCTGCAGAACGGGCGCTGGACGCTATTGATCACGCGTGGACCGTCCTCGAGGAGTTTCCGTTTTCCTGTCGCAAGGCCGAGGATCCCAATCCGTTCGTCCGCGAAATCGTCATTCCGTTTGGATCGGCTGGATATGTGGCGCTGTTCGAAATCGAGGACCGACAAAAAGCCAGCTCGCTCGCCGCCCGCCATCAGCAGGAAGACGATTATCAGTAGTCCGGTGGACGAAGGCACGTTCAGGTACCCTTCGCGGCTGTACTGCCCGGATTTTCGGCATTTCCGGCCGAACCCTGAGCGCCGCTGACGTTTCGGAGCTTCTCAGCCTCAAATCAATTATTTAGACTACGGTCATGGACGGACAACTTCGCAACGCAGACACCCTCGCCAGGCACCGCAAGATCCTGGTGCGCATGTTGTTCAAGGTCACCGCCTACTACGTCGTCCTCGGCATCGCCGTCGCCATAGCGGCCAACTCGATTCCGGGCTTCGTCGGCCAGCTGCCCCTCGGCGGTGTGGGCGAGATCGCCGATTTCGGCTCGTCGAGCATCTACGATCTCGAGGAGGCCCTGCTCAGCGCCGACGACGAGGAAATCGAGGACATCGTCACCGAGAATACGCGCGCACGCCTTGCCCGCGGCCCGGCCTGGCTGCACGAAGCGCTTGCGTTGATCTACGCGATGTCCGCAACCTTGTTGCTCATGCTGCCCGTGTCCTGGGTCTACAAGGCAATCCACACCGACAGCGTGTACGACCATTCCATCGACACGACGACACTGGTCCTGCCGGCCGTGGTCGCCGGAATCGTGACCGTCGTGCAGCACAGTCTTGCCCTCGCCTTCAGTCTCGCCGGTATCGTGGCCGGCGTGCGCTTTCGCCGTTCGCTCAGCGATACTTTCGATACCCTGTTCATACTCGCATCGATCGGCGTCGGCATTGCCGCCGGCGTGAAATCCCTGGAAATCGCGGTGGTGCTGACCGTGTTCTTCAACTATGCGGCCATTGCGGTATGCGCGTTTGGCGACGGCCTCGAATCGCAGCATATCGTGCATCGCGAGCGCATCAGGAAACAGCGCAAGGCAGCGAAAGCGCGGGAAAAAGCGGCGAAGATGGACCCGGGCGGTCCGATGTCTAATCTGTGACGACCGTATCGTCCACGAGCTCCTCGCCGGCCAGCAAGGCGTCGAGTCGATCGCGCCCGCGGCAGCGATCCAGGACCTGAATCCGGAACTTGTCTTCGTCCTCCAGAATGTCGAAGAACTTCTTCACGTAGGCCAGCGTCCGGTTGCGGCTGAGGCGGCTGAGTTCCGGCAGCTCCTCGTACAGCGCGATGATTTCCTCCTTCTTCGACAGCATGTGCGCGACCGCATCCTGCATCACGTCATCCGGCTGGCACAGGCCCCGGTAGTAACGCGTGCGCACGAGCCGGATCGGCAGGTGACCCGGCGGGGCCGCGTATTTCGCATTGACGATGCCGGACATATCGAAGTCGTAGGGAATGGGTATGCGTTTGTCGGCAGACTCCTCTTGCGTGTACATCACCGAATTGTGGCAGCAATAGGACCCGTCGGGGCCCTTGAGTACTGAGTAGTCGTGATTCGATATCAATAACTGGAAGAGCTCGTAGAGTGCCGTCGCCGGCTGGTCGAGCTCGTCGAATCGATTCTCCGCGACGCGCGCCTTGTCGAGGCCCAGGCGCTTTGCGATGTCGTTTTCATCCTCGATGACGAACGCGAAGTCGGTCCACGGCTGCAGTTTCTCGTCGCTGTCGACGTAGCTCAGGCGAATCAGTCGCGATCCAAAGCTCCGGTCCGTCAGGATCTCGTAGGTTCTGTACGCGAGATACTCGAGCAACAACTTCTGCTGAGATTCGAGTCCGTGTTGGCACGGCGAGACGAGCTTGAGTTTGTCCTGTCCCTTGAACAGGGTACCTCTGACCTGGGATTTCTTGAAGTTCAGCCGAATCGGCGGCAGCTCGCAGTACTCTTTGCGGAAGTTGCCGCGAATCCGGATCGACACATCGAGGCGCCGCGATTCCCCCGCCCGGTTCATGTAGGTCCACTGCCCGGGGAAATAGAGCCGCACGTCCGAATCTCGCTGCGCATAGGTCTGTGAGAGCGGCGCGGTCAGTACCGCCTTGAGCGTCTCGTGTTCCTGGAACAACGGATCGCGTTCGCTCGCAGTCGCACTGCCCGCCGTCGCAAGCACGAGAGTCGATATCAACAGTACAATGCGCATCACAGGCCCGGTTTATACGTCAACCCCGCTTGAATGTCATACGAGGATACCGGAGACGATCGATTGAAGTCCGTGTCCTGGTACCCGAAATCTGAACGATATAGCCATGCAGATTACCATTCGTGAGGCAAGACCCGATGACGCCGGCACCATTGCCGGATTCAACAGCGACATGGCTGCCGAGACCGAGGGCAAGACGCTGGACCACGACCTGATCGGTCCCGGCGTCGCCGCGGTTCTCGCCGATACGTCCAGGGGGCGTTACTGGGTTGCCGAGACCGCCGGCCGCATCGTAGGTCAGCTGATGGTGACGTACGAATGGAGTGACTGGCGAAACGGCGACATCTGGTGGATTCAGAGCGTGTACGTTCTGCCCGAGTCGCGCCGGCACGGTGTTTTTCGAGCCCTGTACCGGCACGTCGAGGCCCTCGCCGTCGCCACACCCGGGGTGATCGGATTGCGGCTCTACGTGGAGACCGGCAACATGCGTGCGCAACAGACCTACGAGTCGCTCGGCATGGTCAAACCGAATTACCTTGTAATGGAAGCGATGCTGCGTAACAGTAGCGCAGATTCGAACGGAGAAACCTGATGCTGGAAGCTGGCGCGCGCGCCCCTGAATTCGTACTGGCGAACGACGAGGGAGGAGAGACCTCGTTGTCCGACCTGCTCCAGGACGGACCGTTGATCCTGTATTTCTACCCGGCGGATTTTACGCCCGGATGTACTAAGGAGGCATGCTCCATTCGCGACATCCACAGCGACATCCAGGCGGTCGGATTGCAGGTGGCCGGTGTCAGTCCGCAGGACGTCGACAGCCACGTGCGATTCCGGGACGAATACGAGCTTCCGTTCGTGCTGCTCAGCGATCCGGACAAAACCGCGATCAAAATGTACGACGTCGACGGTCCGTTCGGCGTAGGCGTTCGTCGCGCGACATTCCTGATCAACCAGGACCACGTCATCCAGGATGCGGTCATGGCGGACGTTCGAATCGGCCGGCACCAGGAGTTCATCGAACGAGCGATTATCCTGCGCGAAACTGCGGGTAAGAAGAAAGCTTAAGTCCCCTGCACCGTGATGATGATGCGCCGCGAATGCGGTGCATACCGGTGTTCCCAGAGATAGATGCCTTGCCACGTTCCCAGCGCGCATCGTCCGTCGCATACCGGGATGTTCAGATCCGAACCCGTCAGGACGCTGCGAACGTGCGCGGGCATGTCGTCGGGCCCTTCGGCCGTGTGCGTGAATAACGGGTCGCCATCCGGCACCTGCCTTGACATGAAGGACTCCATATCGCGCATGACGCTCGGGTCGGCGTTCTCGCACAGCATCAGCGACGCGCTCGTATGGCACACGAAGACGTGACAGAGGCCCGACGTAACGCCGGATTCCCGTACCGCCCGGTCGACGTCGGGGCTCAGGTCGTAGGTCCCGCGGCCATCCGTGCGAACCCGCAATTCGGATTGCGCGATCACGGCAGGTACGGCTCGCCGTAGCGCAGGCGAATCGTCTTGGTCTTGCCGAACCACGGGATGGAGACGATGTAGATGTTGTCGTACTCGTCCTCGTCAATCGGGGGAACCTTCTTGCTCGCGCCCATGTTTCCGATCAGGGCCGGGAGCGTGTTGCTGTGGCCGACCACGAGGACAATCTTGCCCTTATGCTTGCGAACGATGTCCTCCATGATCGACTCGGTGTTGTTCGCGTCGTAGGAATTGAGCGGCAGCTCGAGCGCCTCGGCGATTGGCCGCGCCGTCTCCTCGGCACGCCGAAACGGGGTCGCATACACCGCATCGATGCCGGCCACGACGTCGGCATCGACGAGCTGGCGCTTCAATTCGGCAGCCCGTCGTTGCCCGGCCTCCGACAGCGACGGATCGTCTTCCGGGACCGCCGCCTTCTCGGCGTGGCGCACGAAGATCACGGTCGTCGTAGCCTGTGACTCGAAGAACCAGGCCAGGCCGATCGCGATGGCCGTGTAGATGACGATGACCTGAACCCGCCGACGACGCCGGCGCTTGCGACGCTCGATATCTGTACTGCTGCTGCGCATGGGGTGCGACTTTAAGGCTTTTCGTCGCCTTTGACCACGTGGTATTCACCCTCGATGACGCCGCCCGGCGCACCAGGCTCAGATGGGCCAACCGGCCTCGAAGCCCCTCCCTGGCGCCGCAATTGCCGCTTGAACCACCAGACACGGATGCCGACGATCGCTGCGAGTATCAGGATGACGGACCCGAGTACGATGAACGCAACGAAGCCCAGGACAATGGACGCGGCGATCGCCAGCGCACCGACGATGACGACCAGCGCATTGGCGATCGGATTCCCGGCGGAGAAGCCGCGTGAGTACATCGTATTCTTCATTACTGCCTAGTATAGAAGCCTTCGAACCATGGTACCCAGGTTTCGCCGCCGTCGTTCGACTGTTCGAAGTACTGCCGCACCCGACCGTCGGGCAGCGGCGTCCAGAGTCCGCGGAAATCAGATGTGGTGCCTGCCGCGACATTATGCAAGGTACCCGTCAAGAGCATGCCGTCGTCCGTCATTCCGCCACGAATCTGGATCTGGCCGCCACCCTCTGAATTCCAGATCTGGACCCATTCCCCCGTAATCCGGTCGAGGAAATTGATGCTCATCCCGGTGCCGCCCGCGAAGTTGGTCCATCTTTCGGTCAGCATGCAGCCGCGCTCGTCCCGTGTGATGGTGTTCGTGCCCTGGAGCACACCCGATGCATCGTGCACGTCCCAGGTACCGACCCAGAAGTCGAACGCATCGAATGCCGCGTCATGTGCACAGGGGTAAGCCTTGACCGACATATCCGCCACGAGCTTGTCGTAGCCCGGATGGCCCGCTAGTGCGGCCAGCACAGGGTCGCCCTGAATAGCGCCCACGGCCGTGAAACCGCTTGCGGCGATCGCCTCCAGCGCCGCAACGGCCTGATCGGCCTCGCTCGCCAGTGTATAGAGTCGGGCCTTCTCGATGCCGACACGGATCGGTGAAAACTGCTGGCGATCGGCTTCCTCGAGTGCGGCCCAGGCCTCCTCGAGGTCTTCAGCCTGGCGTAACTCCACGGCGCGCTGGTACCAACCGGCGGCATCGCCGGGCGTGTCCGCCAGGGCAATATCGGGAATAATAAAAACATTTAATATCAATAGTTTATAGATATTTTCTCGAATCATTGTTGCAATCTCCCCGGTGTTCCCAAAACGTTTCAGACATCCGACGCTGCGCCGGGTTCTGATCCACCGACAGCACCGTGGCAGTTGAATCGCAGGGGGGTTGCGCGCACAATGCGCCGTCGCGTGACCGACGCACACCGCGTATCGACGCTGGAGAGGTGGCAGAGCGGTTGA
>JANQGP010000230.1 GCA_028277265.1 Woeseiaceae bacterium
TCCGAGCCGCTGATCCGTTACCGCAGCAGCTTTCTGCCTGTTGGCGGGTCGTGTCCCACAGTGTCATAGCAGTATGAGCGCCGTCTTTCGGGAAGACCATCGTTCCATCGCCGAGTTGATCGCCGCTCAGAAAGCGGGTTATTCACTCGATCAACGTTTCTACACCGATCCCGCGGTCTACGAACTCGAACTCGACCGCATCGTTTATCGCCACTGGATTTTCGCCGGGCACGTTTCGCAGCTGCCGGACCCCGGGGATTTTCATGTCCGGAACGTTGCCGGGGAATCCGCCATCATCGTGCGCGGCAGCGACGGCGAACTCAGGGCGTTCGCCAACGTCTGCCGACATCGCGGCTCACTCGTGTGCCTCGAGGATCAAGGTCACGTCGACAGGTTCGCCTGCCCGTACCATGGCTGGACGTACGACACCGACGGCAGGTTGTTCGCGGCGCGCAACATGCCCGCCGATTTCGACATGGAGGCTCACTCGCTCAGGACGGTGTCGATCGGTGTCGTGCACGGCCTGATCTTCGTTTGCTTCACGGACGATCCGTTGTCGCTGGACGCGTGCCGTCGCGACCTCGCCGAACCCATGGCGATGTTCGACTTCGAGAACCTCAAGGTCGCGGCTCAGAAGACCTACGACATTCCCGCGAACTGGAAACTCTCGATCGAGAACTACCAGGAGTGTTACCACTGCGCTACCGCACATCCCGAGTACGCGCGAATGCACACGCTGATGCTCGATCACCGGAAGCGCGACCGGTTTCAGCAAAAGATGCTCGACGCAATGGCGGCCTGCGGGCTCCGGGACATTCACATCGACCGCGTCGATTCCGCCGCTCCTCCGGGCGAGATGGGCTACGGCTACAGCCGCACCGCGTTGTTCGACAAGTACCTGACGGGTAGCCGTGACGGCCAACCCGTTGCGCCCTTGCTCGGCGCGCTCACGGGCTATGACAAGGGCGCGTCCGATTTCAACTTCGGGCCGTTCTCGTTCATGCTCGCCTACAGCGACCACATCGTCGCATATGTGTTCACGCCGACCGCCCATGACAGCTCGAAGTGCGAGATCTACTGGATGGTCCGCGGCGATGCCGAGGAGGGGCGGGATTACGACGTTGGCGAGCTGGCCTGGCTATGGGACGTTACGATGATTTCCGACAAGGAGATCATCGTCAACAACTCGAAAGGCGTGCATTCGAAGTACTACCAGCCAGGACCGTTCTCGGGCATGGAGAAAGCAGAACGCTCCTACGTCGAATGGATTCTGCGGGAGCTGCAGCGCGCCGATGAAGACCTATGACGCGATCGTGGTCGGTGCCGGTCACAACGGCCTGACGAACGCGGCCTTTCTTGCGAAGGCAGGGCTCGACGTCGTCTGCGTGGAAAAGAACGACTACATCGGCGGTGCGTCGGTCAGCCGCAGTCTTTACAAGGACTGGATCTACTCGAATTGTTCCTACGTGTGTTCGCTGCTCAGGCCCGAGATCTTCCGCGATCTCGAGCTGCACAAACACGGCTTGCAGATCACGCCCTTTGGCGGTTCCGTGCAGTTCATGCAGAACGGCGACTATTTCGGTTCGTATCACGACCCCGAGGTCGCGTATCGCGAAATGGCGCGTTTCTCTCGCAAGGACGCCGACGCGTACAAGCGCTATTCGGCGGACACGTTGCGTCAGTGCCGCTTCATCCGCGACTTCCTGTTGTCGACGGCGCCGGATCCGACCTCGTTCAGGCCGAAGGACATCCTTGAGCTCATGCACATCGGCGGCAAGTTCCGGGAAATGGGCGAAAACCGCATGTACGAGACGATCCGTTTCTGGACGATGAGCGTCGCCGAGTATCTCGACGAGTACTTCGAGACCGATGTGATCAAGACGGCGCTTTCGGGAAGCGGCATCATCGGCACGGCCCTCGGCATCCACTCTCCCGGCACGGCCTACGTCCTGTTGCACCACTACATGGGCGAAGTCGACGGCAATATAGGGGCCTGGGGGTTCGCCCGCGGCGGCATGGGGTCGGTCGCCAGGGCGATCGCCGGTGCGTTTCGGACCTACGGCGGCGAGTTGCGTACCGACGCCGGCGTCGACCGCATCATCGTCAGGAACGGCAAGGTTTCCGGCGTCGCGCTCGAGAACGGTGACGAGATCAACGGGCGTATCGTCGTCTCGGCAATGGACGCCAAGCGCACGTTCCTGGCTTGCATGGACAAGAAGGACCTGCCCGAGAAATTCCATCGCCGCATCAGGAACTTCAAGACTCGCGGCTCCTCCGGCAAGGTGAACATCGCGCTCGACGGGCTGCCGACATTTCCGGCGCTGCCGGAAGGCAGCTCTCTGATTCACGGCGATATGCACTTCATCGACTCGATGGAGCGGATGGAGCGCGCGTACGACGACTGGAAGAACGGCACGTGGTCCAAGGATCCCTACGTCGACGCGCTGATTCCGACGCTCACCGACCCGACGATGGCGCCGCCGGGCAAGCACTTTATGAGCTGTTTCGTGCAGTACTGCCCGCACCAGATCGACGGTCGCCGCTGGACGGAGGAGGAAAAGGATGCGTTCGGCGAGACCGTGATAGACCAGATCGCGAACTACAGCCCGGACTTCAAGGACCTGGTCCTGCACATGGAGGTCCGCACACCGCAGGACATAGAGGACGAAATCGGTATCACCGAAGGCAACATCTTCCACGGCGAACTGACCATGGACCAGTTGCTGTTCAACCGGCCGGTTCCGGGTTTCGCGCAGTACCGAGCGCCGGTCAGCGGGCTCTATCTATGCGGCTCGAGCACGCACCCGGGTGGCGGTGTGATGGCCGCGCCGGGCGCCAACGCGGCGCGCGAGATCCTCTCCGATCTCAGGCGCCCCAGTACCGTTCCGGAGACGTTCGGCGATGACTGACAGGTATGACGCGATCGTGGTCGGCGCCGGACACAACGGCCTGGTGTGCGCGGCTTTGCTGGCGAGGGCCGGCAAGAACGTCGTTGTCCTCGAGGCCAACGACCGGGTCGGCGGGGCCGCGGTGACGCGTGAATTCGCCCACGGTTATTCGGTGTCCGCGTGCGCGCACCTGCTGTACCAGCTCCAGCCGGAGGTTCGCAAGGAACTCGGCTTGTCGCCGGCGGTCGCGGCGGGCGACCTGCAGACGATCGCGCTCGCCGAGGACGGGAAGCATGTGCGCCTGGCGGCAAACGGTGTCGAAGGCGTTTCGAGCGAAGACGCCGAGCAATACCGGCGGTTCCGCAAGCGCATGACGCGCTTCGCGGACCTGTTGCGCAAACACCTGAACAGGAAACCGCCGCGCCTTGGCACCAAAAGCAGGGGTGACCTGTTCTCGCTGGTGCGACTCGGCCTCGACATGCGCATGCTCGGCAAGAATGAAATGCAGGAATTTCTGCGGCTCATCGGCATGAACATCCATGACGAAGTGACGGAGCGCTTCGAGCATCCGCAGTTGAAAGGCGCGGTCTGCCTGGACGCCGTCCTCGGCACGCACCTCGGTCCGCGCTCGCCGAACACGATCATGACGTACCTGTATCGAAACGCAGGGAATCACGGGCGCATGGATGTGCCCAAAGGCGGCATGGGCAGTTTCAGCGAGGCGCTCGCACATAGAGCACGAAGTGCCGGCGTGACGATTCTCACGGGTATGCGCATACAGCGAATCGTCGTCGACAATGGCCGCGTAACCGGCGTCGAGACGGCCGGCGGTGAAACGTTCTCGAGCTATACGGTGATCTCGAACGCCGATCCGAAACGAACGATGTTGGACCTCGTCGGCGCGCGGCATCTCGAAACGGGTTTCGCCAGGCGTGTCAGGCATTTCCGGTCGCGCGGCAATGCCGCCAAGCTGCATCTTGCGCTCGACGGCCTGCCGACCGTCGCCGGTCTCGTGAAGAAAGACTTCGAGCAGCGACTCGTCATCGCCGGCGATGAACACTACGTCGAGCGCGCATTCAACCCGGCCAAGTACGGCAAGTATTCGCCGGAACCGGTCGTCGAGATGACATTCCCCGGTTTCCGTGACGAATCGCTGGCACCGGCCGGCAAACACGTCATGTCGGCCGTGGTGCAGTACGCGCCGTACGGTCTCGAGGGCGGCTGGAGCGGTGCGTCGAAGCAGGCGTTTACCGACGTCGTCATCGGCACGATCGCCAGGTATGCGCCGGATGTCGCGAGCCGGATTACCGCAAGCGAGCTACTGACACCGGCCGACATCGAATCGGAATTCAATATCACAGGCGGTCATTGGCACCAGGGCGAACTGACGCTCGATCAGTTCCTGTTCGTGCGACCGTTCGCGGGCGCCTCGCAATACGCGATGCCTCTCGACGGGCTCTGGCTGTGCGGTAGCGGCGCCCATCCCGGCGGCGGTGTCAGCGGAGCAGCCGGCCGCAACGCGGCACGCACGATTCTCGAGCGGGAGAAACAGGCATGAACCGGCAGGAAGTACACCAGGGGCGCCTGAAGTCGCCGTTCCACTCTTGCCTCGAGAAACTCGACTCTGTCAACGAGTGGCATCAATGGAGCGGATATTCGAGCCCGAACGAACTCTATTGCAGCGACACCGAGTATTTCGCGATCCGCAACTCGACGGGCGTGTTCGACCTGACGCCCATGACGAAATACCGTATTACAGGACCCGATGCGCTCGGCTACCTGAATCGCCTGGTGCCACGGGACATGGCAAAGGTGGCGCCCGGGCGGGTCGCGTACACCGTGTGGTGCGACGACAACGGGCAGGTCATTGACGATGGCACGATCTTTCACCTGCGTGAGGGCGAGTATCGCCTGTGTTCACAGCAGCGGCATTACGACTGGCTGCTGGAGTCCACGGCCGGGTTCGATGTGACGATCGCACACGAAACAGAGGACGTTGCCGCGCTTGCGGTGCAGGGTCCGACCTCGTTCGCGATCCTGAGCAGGATGGGCCTCGATGGCCTCGAGAACCTCAAATATTTCGGCCTCGCGCACTTCGATTTCCACGGCGCCGAGCTCTTGGTATCGCGTACCGGGTTCACGGGCGATCTCGGCTACGAGCTATGGATCGAGCCCGGCAAGGCGGAAGCCCTCTGGGACGCGCTGTTCGACGCCGGAAAGCTGCACGGCATTCGCGCGATCGGCACCCACGCGCTCGAGCTGGCTCGTATCGAAGCCGGTTTTCTTGCCGCCTACGAGGATTTTCTGCCTGCCGACGAGACGGTTCGCACGGGCGTGTCACGCTCGCCGCTGGAGCTCGGTCTCGGCTGGCTCGTCGATTTCAAGAAGCCGAATTTCAACGGGCGCCGTGCGCTCGCCAGGGAAAAGCGCGAAGGTTCGACCTGGCGGCTCGTGAAGCTCGATATCGAGGGGAACAAGGTCGCGCATGCGTCCTATATCTTCCCGAACTCGCGAGCAAGCGGCGACAATATCGGGTTCGTGACGTCGGCCGCGTGGTCTCCCGTGTGCAAGAAGAACGTAGCGTTGGGTACGGTCAAAGCCCCGCACGGCAAACCCGGCGACACGGTCTGGGTCGAGATCTACTATCAGCGCGAAATGCACTGGAACCGCAGGATGGCCAAAGCGGTCGTCGTCGACAAGCCGTTCTGGGCACCGGCCCGGCGCAGCGCCACGCCGCCGGGGCTATACTAGCCGGATCTACCCGGCCATTGGACGTCGATGAAACCGAACGCTTGCTTAGTGCTCGTCTTGTTGTCCATCCCCGGTTTGACCACCGGTCAGGACGAGGCGGCCCGCGACCCCGTTGCTTTACCGGCCAGCGAGCTTCGCGAATTCCGCTCCGACATCATGGAGCAGGATTTCGATATCTACGTGCAATTGCCACTCGACTACAACCCGCAAAGAAAAGAGAAATACCCGGTCATGTACGCGACCGACGGGAACCGCGCCTTTCCCATGGTCGCCAACATATCCACCGTCCTGGGATTTCCGGACGCAGGCTTTCCCCAGGTCGTGGTCGTCGGCATCGCCTACCGCATAGACAGCATGGCCGACTGGGCGGCCTGGCGTACGCGGGACCTGACACCGACCCGGAACGAAGGGACCGAGCAATACTGGGCGGACCTTCTGTTCAAGGCGACGGGCGACGACAACCTCGAGATTCGAACCGGGGACGCCGCCCGGTTCCTGGCGTTCATTACGGACGAACTGATTCCATTCATCGAATCCGAATACCGGGTCTCCGCCGATGACAGGGCGCTCGCCGGCTACTCCTACGGCGGACTGTTCACGTTGTACGCGCTGTTCGAGAGGCCGGGCGCGTTCCGGCGCTATTTCGCCGGCAGCCCGAGCCTTTCCTACGATGACGAGGTGCTGTTCCGGTTCGAGGAGGAATTTGCGTCTACCAACATAGATCTCGAGGGCAGGCTATTCATCTCGGCCGGCGAACTGGAGGGCCGGTACACTGTGGACGCCGTGAACAGAATGTTCGGGAATCTGGAGTCCCGCGACCATGAGGAACTCGAGGTCCGGGTTCATGTCTTCGCGGGCGAGGACCACCGTTCTGCCTATGCCGCGTCGGTGATGAGGGCCTTTACCTGGCTTTACGCGGAGCCAACGAGGTAGCGGCACTTCCGATCGGCCGATTTCCTCAACTACTGCAACACCTGCTTGGGCGTCCGGTCGCTGTAGTACAGTCCCCAGTGTTTCTCGGCCTTGTCCATCGGGTTGTCGCCGTCGAAACCTCCTTTCCAACTCTCATCGAACGACGTGAAGTAGAACGAGATGACCTCGTTTTCATCCACCCATGGATCGTACTGGTTGAAGAACACTTCCTGCTCGGGTTCTCCGGCTTTGCCGGTCAGTCCGCCTTCGTAGCTGCCGTCATCGTAGACTCTGCTCGTCGGCCAGCCGGTTTCGCAGTAGGCAATCTCGTGATCGGGATGACGACTCTGTATGTCGTTGTAGATCGACTCGGTCCATTCCATCGCGATGTCCAGTGTCTTGTCGTTCCAGAACGCATAGGCGTGCAGGCAAATGAAATCCAGTTCGTCGGCGACCTGGCGAGCCTGGGGCTTGTTCCAGAAATTGTAGTCGTCGGCCACGGTAACCGGTTGTTCAATGCTGGCGCGCACCTGTCGGATCTTTTCGACGACGGCATCAATGTCATCGAGCCGGTGGTATGACCAGTCAACGAGAATCTCGTTGCCGACGTTGACCGCGACGATGATCTCGCTGAACCTGTTGGCGTACTCGATGGCGAGCCGGACCTGTTCCTCGTTCTCCTGCTCCGTCTTGTGGGCGTCGAGCCAGATGCCCTGCATGACCCTGATCGGCAGGTCGTGCTCCTCGATTACCTCGAGAATGTTCAGGGACTGCTGGTCCGCGCCGTAAAGACGAATCAGGTTCCACCGACGGGCGAGAATCGTCAGATCCTCGAGTATGTGTTCTTTTGACGTCAGTGACTCGCCCGGCTCTTCGCCATCCCGGTAGGCGCCGTACGAGATGCCGTTGCCGATCCACCTGCCGTCCAGCATCGGCTCGAACGGGCGCTTGGACACGGCAGCATCTTTCGCGACGCCGTCTTGCGTAACGTTGGTGTCCGTTCCAGACGTTTTCGAACCGCACGCCGCCAGGGAAAGTGCCACCGCGACGAATGTCCAGCATTTGAAAATTCTCATTGAGCCCAACCGTTTCCGTTTTCGTTACCGGAACAAACTTACTACACCGGCGCGGTGAAAAACGAGCCCCCTGCAGGAGCGGCAGGAAGGACGGTGCTTGTCGAGACGGCCTCGGGCCGGCCAGTCGCCGTTCGTCCGGTGATAGACTCAAAGGAGCAAGCCGCTAAAGGAGACTCGATTGCCGAAACGAATAATTAGATTGAGAGTTCTCATATTCGTCAGCCTGATGCTCGCCCTCGTACTGCTCGCATACTTCTACGGTGCCAGCCCGATCTGAATGAGGGCCGGCAGGTCCTCGGGGTGCCCGGCGATCGACGATGCGCCAGCGGCGGCGAGTTCCTCGACCGATCCGTAGCCCCAGCCCACGCCAACGGGTGTCATGCCGTTTGCGACGGCGGCGATCAGGTCGTGCCTGCGATCGCCGACCATGACGTGCGCCGTGGCGCCCGGATTCTTCTCGACAGCAAATTTCAGCAGATCGGTCTTCCGGCCCCGTGTGCCGTCGAGCTCGCTGCCGTAAACATTGTGGATCAGCTGGCCCATGCCGAAGTATTCGATGATGCGCGCGGCGTGCATGTGCGGCTTGGCCGTCGCAACGAACATCGTGTGGCCGGCGCTGGCGATAGCCTCGAGCGCATCGTGTATGCCGTCGTAAGGCCGGTTCTCTTTCCAGCCTACGGCCGTGAAGCGCTCGCGATACAGGTCGACGGCCCTGCGCGTCAGTTCCTCGCCGACGAGTTCCGGGAACATGTCCCAGAGCGGTGGTCCGATACAGCTGTGGAGGTAGTCATCATCCGGGTGCGGACAGCCGAGTTCATCGAGCGCATAGAGTATGCACTTCGTGATGCCCTCGTAGGGGTCGGTCAGCGTGCCGTCGAGATCGAGGTAGACGTGAGTCGTCATGCGCGAAGCATAACAACTCGCCGACGTCAGAAGCGGATTGCGAACGACAGGATCGTCGCGCCGATCCTCATGTCGGTGACGGGTCCGATAAACTCGCTCGGTCGCGAGATCGGGTCCATCGAGATGCTGATGGTCAGTTCGTCGAAACGCCGGAAGCGTAAGCCGATGGGATCGGCGTCGGGGAGCAGATCCTCGGTCAGGTAGTTCAGGTCGAAGATCGTGGCGTCACGGCCGCCGGGCTTGAAGACTTCCCAGCCCGAGTCGCCAAGTGCCAGCGACTTTTCATCCGCGTTCGCCGCCCCGGCAAACAGCGTCAGCACCAAAGCAATCCCTGCAATGCGTTGCGACATAATCCGTCCTGGAGCTGTCGTTGCCAGTCTGTAAGACTAGTCGCATACGCGCTAAAGGTCGCGTACCGTCGTCACAATTTCGATGCATCCCCGCGTGGGCACGGACGGTATAGGGTTCAAGAAGTGCGAGCAACAGACGCGAACAGGGTCTCTTCCACATGGACGGCTCCAATGGCGCCGCCGACCTCGATGCCCGATAGCGCCGACGTCGTGATCATCGGCGGCGGCATCGTCGGAGTGTCGACGGCCTGGTTCCTGGCGAAGCAGGGTGTCTCGGTGGCGCTCTGTGAAAAGGGTCATGTCGCGGGCGAACAGTCGGGACGTAACTGGGGCTGGGTGCGTGTCCAGGGACGTGACACCCGGGAAATCCCGATGATGCTGGAGAGCCTGCGAATCTGGGA
>JANQGP010000291.1 GCA_028277265.1 Woeseiaceae bacterium
GAGACCAGCCAGAGCCTGATCGATGAGATCGGGGAGATCCTGGAGACCGCTCACAGTTCCACGAACTCGACCTCCGCCTTCAGTTCGGCGTTGGAGGCCATAGATGGGCAACTCCCGCGGGTGGAGCGCGGGGAGCAGTTGAAGACCGTTCTGCAGACCGTGATCGCCGTCACGAAACAGATGGCCGCCAACAATCAGAATCTCGATGAATGCTTGAACCGTTCCAGGCAGCAGATCGAGAACCTGCAGCGGCGCCTGGAACTGGTCCGCGTCGAAGCCAACACCGATCCACTCACCGGCATTGCCAACCGAAAGAGCTTCGACCGAGCGTTGCAGCAGGCGATGGAGGTTGCTCTGGAGACAGCCCAGCCGCTTTGCCTGCTGATGATCGACATCGACCATTTCAAGGCGTTCAACGACACGTTCGGACACGTGGCGGGGGACAGCGTCCTGCGTCTCGTCGCCGGTACCATGACGAAGAACGTGAAGGGGCGCGATCTGGTGGCGCGCTATGGTGGGGAGGAGTTTGCGGTCATTCTGCCGATGACGCCGCTCGAGGCGGCAGTTTGCGTCGCAAATCAGATCCGCGAAGCCGTGATGGCGAAAGAGCTGGTTGCTCACAAGACCGGCAAGCGGCTCGGCCGCATCCACTTGTCTCTCGGAGTCGCCTGCTTTCGGCGAGGCGAAACGAGAGAGGCTCTGATCGACAGGGCGGATACATGCTTGTTCGCAGCCAAGAGACGAGGGCGCAATCGCGCCGTGAGTGAACGCGAGATGGACGACGGCCGTCTCGCCAGGAACGCTTCGGCGGCTTGATCCGGTCGAGACCGGGAACGTCCGGCACAGGTTCGGCCGGAGAGCTCTCATACCCTCAGGTCAGACGCTCTCCACGACTTCTCGGCACGGGTCCGACGCTCCAAGCCGCGAGCGGGGAGCCGTGCTCTCGCTCGACCGCAGGTGCTCGGCTCAGAATGGCGGACCCGGATCGGACCATGGGCCGGACGGAGCCGACCAGCCGAGTCCGGACTCACGAACGCTCCGGATGTGCTCCGAGAGAGCGATCGTTTGAACGTCGTCGCGGATTGGCGTCCCGTTTCCGGCCGCGATATGCTTGCATTGGCGGTCGCATGTGATGGGAAAACCCAATGAAATCGTTGGAGATATTGTGGATCGTCCTGTTTCGCTTCCGGATGCTCCCGCGCGTCTGGGCGATCCTGCTGATCCTCGTGAACGCCGGGTCGCTGATCTTCATCGACACCCATTACGGCCAGCTCAACCTCGCAGCCGTGCTCGCCGCAATCATGGTGATGGCTCTGATCTACGCGCGGCTCGGTTTCGTCCGCCTGCTCGGGGTGGGTCACGTGTTCTGGATCCCGATGCTGATCTGGTTCGCGACGGATCTGCCCGACAGGACCGAGCAACCGTGGCTCTATGCCTGGGTGGTCAGCCTTATCGTGTGCAATTGCATTTCGCTGGTGATCGACACGATCGACGCGGCTCGGTTCATCGGCGGAGACCGCCGGCCGCACTACACGTGGAAGCCGGCGAACGGTGCATGACGCCAGCGTTTTCCAACCCATGTTCGGATTGCGGCACGGATGGCCAGAGAGGCGGTGGGCACAACGCCACGCGCAGAGCTACTCGCAGTCGGTCACGCCGAACGGCCCCGAGAAACACTTGATCTCCGTGTCGCCGATCTTGCCCGTTGTCGTGCCCGACGGGTCGGTGTAGAGGTCGACCGCCTTGGTGCCGACGGTGCCGGTGACGACACCGAAGGGACCGGTGAAGGTGTCGACGTCATCGCTCCCGATCGTTCCCGTCCCAACACCGAAAGGATCCGTGTAGAGGTCGACCTTCTGATCCTTGTCCTCCAGGTCGATGGTGCCGGTGGTCGTACCGGAAGGATCCGTATAGAGCGAGCCCTCGGCAAGGGCGGGGCCGGCAAGCATCATGACGACCAGCAGCGCGCAACCGCCAGGGGGAAGCCGATGCGGGATAGCAGAGCTCGAGCACATTGCTAGCCGCCACTGACGATAACGGTCGAGGCCTGCGGGAGAGCGTCGCGCTCCAGCTTCCTGTTGATGAGCTGCTTCACCAGGGTTAGCGCCTGCATGGACCGATGCTCGTCGACATCCCCTTTGCCAGGACGCGGGATCGCGTAGGCCTTGCCCTCGTGATGGACGTTCACGGCACCGCCAATCTTGCCGATGAGACCGGTCCTAATCCTGAAGAGCTCCACCTCCAAATTCTGGGAGCCGACCAGAATCTTCGGGGTATAGGGGTTGCGTTCTCGAACTTGCACAGAAATCAGGCTTCCCAAGTAGTAGAGCATGTCGCGCGGCGATCGCAGGCTCAGATACCCTACACTCGTCGCCTCGTTCGCGTTTCCTGCGAATTTGAATGGCTGTATGCCTTCTGTTGGAATTTCGAGATAGACGACCATTTCCTGGGATGCAGACCCTTTTTCCTCTATCTCGGTTATCTCCTGGGTATTAATATCAACAGTTGGAGGAATATTCTTCTTACTCTTTCTGAGTGTGCGATACTTCTTGACGCGTCTTTTTGATGTGAATGCTGCAGCCACATCAACCGGAGTATCGATTCGTGGCTTGAATAGTCTCAATTTGCGAATGAACACTGAAAACTTGAGATATGCGCACAGATCTCTCGGTTCATTTCTGAATCTTTCATACCTTATTTGATATCCTTTTAAATCGCGACCCATTGAATTTTTTTCATAAACCTCTGTAATACCATATATATATTTAACTTTGGCAAGTTTTTTCATAAATATTATCTCTTCCTCGACCTTAATTTTGGCAATCTCATCTTCTGACTTTCCTTCCTTGTCTTGTGACTCGAGTCCAAGTATTTGTTTCTTTAATTGGGCTTCTGTAAAGAATCGCGCCACCGTATTTCTGTCATCGATTCTGCAATAGAATTCATTGGCAATATCCCTTGTTTCTTGAATTTTTGCGCAAATCTGACCGTAGCCTTCTGGCCGCGTATATTGAGACATTGTGTGATGTGTTGATGCATACCTATAAATATCTCCTTTGCCTCCTTTGGATATAGAGCAAATCCAGCGATATCGATCTTCTATTTGATTTAAATAAGTCAGACCTAAGCCGATCTCTTGAACCGCCATGAAGAATATGAGCTCTTCAGGCCAGCCTTGCTCCAGGTAAAATTTGAACCGATCGACCTCGATGTCGCTCAGAATCGCATTCATGAACTTTGCAGTCATCAAATTCGCCATGCTGTGGCTCGTAAAACCGCTATCGACGGCGGCCGAAGGGTTGACGTTGAAAGACTGTAGCTCGATATGTGAACCGGCGCCACGATACGGGAAGAACTTCCCATTACGTTCGAATCCTGTGTTCTCAGCTTCTCGTGAGAGGTGAGGGCCGACTTTGAACGGAAAGGTCGTGCCCAGCCGGCCGTTAACATTGTGCTTGCCGGTCAAGGCGTCCGACGCCGAAAAATACATCGGGTATCGTTTGCTGGCGCGCACCGCATTGAGCAGCAGCATCTTGTTCTCGGAGCCTTCGAGGCCCTTGTTGTAGCCGACGTTTTGGAAGCGCACCGGCGTTCTTGTGCATGCGACAAGCGCCGTGGCCAAACAAATGCTGATCAACAAGAACTGAACAGCACGCGAACCAAGATAACAGGACATCGGGCCCCCCC
>JANQGP010000315.1 GCA_028277265.1 Woeseiaceae bacterium
GTCGAGGAACCGAATCAGCTCGCCGACCGACATGTAGCCGTCCGGCTCGTCGCCGTCATAGGCGCAGCCGGGCAGACGCGTCTGCCAGTTGGGCGTCAAAAGCCTCAACGAGTCCCAACGCTCCTTGCGCCAGGAGTTCGCGACCTCGCCGCGCTCGAGCACGACGTGCTCGACGCCGCGCGTACTCAGCACCTGGCTGATCGCAAGGCCGGCATGGCCGGCACCGATGACGACGACGTCAATGGCACCGGCCTTGCCGTGGGGGATGTGGCTCAATTGGCTCACTGGTTGATCCGAACGGCGACGTTGGTCGGGTTCGTGATGACGTCGAACACGGCCGAACGCTTCTGCGACTGGGCGACGACGGCCGCGATGTCTTCCTCGGAAGCATCCGCATCGATCGTGTAGTTCACCGTGATGCCGTTGAAGCCGTTGCGAACGTCCGCGTCGATGCCGAGGATGCCGTAGAGGTCCATGTCGGCTTCGAGCGTTGCCTTCACCGAGCGCAGCTCGATGCCGCGGTTCGCGGCGACCGAGGCGATGCCCGCCGTCAGGCAGCCGGCCAGGCCGACGAGAACGTACTCGACCGGCGTCGGGCCGTTGTCTTCGGCGGCGAAGATCTCGGGATGATCCGAGTCGAAGCGGAACTCACGCACGTGCCGCTGTTCCTCACCTAGGCCGAAGAAGCCCTGGATCCGGGACTCGGCGTGCGTGCCGCTCTTCCACTCGTTCTCGGCCCGCCAGGTGAACTTCGCGGCGGCCGGCATTT
Source organism: Woeseiaceae bacterium (assembly GCA_028277265.1). Classification (GTDB taxonomy): domain Bacteria; phylum Pseudomonadota; class Gammaproteobacteria; order Steroidobacterales; family Woeseiaceae; genus UBA1847. The sequence goes on from JANQGP010000315.1 coordinate 770, forward strand.
CGGTCAGCGCCTCACGCGCGCCGAGCAGCGCTTCGACGTTCACTCCGTTGGGCAGTGCAGTTGCTTGGTTGGTCATTTCTATGTCTCCCTTGTTTGTTGGCTCCCGGGCAGCGCCTTGCTGCCGAGTTGCGGCGCATCCTGCCGGGGAGCGCGGGAAATGGAATGACCATCCGCTGACCGATTCATGACGATATTATTCCGCCAATGAAATCAACGGGTTATGAGGTTATGACCGTCGCATGACCAGGGCCGTCAGGCTTGCTGGGAGGGGGTTTTGGGAGGGGTTTGGCGCCGATTCGCGCGAGTCGCGGGCGCCGTCAGCCCCCGTCCCGGTATCGATCGAGCGCGGCGGCGTCCGCCTCGGTCCAGTCGTCGGCGAACGTCGATTTGAACGTCTCCATCAGTTCGACGGCCCGGTCGGCATCGCCGCGCAGGTACGCGTAACGGGCCCGCACCCGCAGGACGCCGGGTGTTTCGCCGCTTTCGATCAAGCTGCCTACCAGCGGCTCGGCCGCCGCGAGATCCCCGTTGTCGAGGAACACGTTGGCGAGTTTCACGGTAGTGCGGTACTCGGTGACCACGAAGCCCGTCTCGTCGATGTGTTCGAGTGTCTGCTGGTAAGCATTGATCGCACCGGCCGTGTCGCCCTGTCGGAGCGCGATGTCGCCAGCCAGTTCCATCGCTTCAATAGCCGGTTCGTGCAGCGCCTCGCGTAATGTAAACGCGAGCACGTTGTCGACGCGCTCCCTGGCGGAAGCCAGGTTGTCGTCCTGCACATCCATTCGTGCAAGCCGGATGTCCACCTGCGCGACTCGCGACGTGTCCCCGATCTCCTCGAACAGTGCTCTCGATTCGGCGTAAGAACTTCGTGCGTCATCGAGTGCGCCGCTGCTGAATTCCGCCTGTGCCAGCTGCGCCATGGCGGTCGCCATGAACAATTTATCGTTGGCTTCGCTGGCAATCTCGAACGCTTCGCTGGCCGCGGTTATGGCATCGTCGTAACGGCGTTCGTTCTCGTAGAGGATCGACAACATGCCGAGTATCCGGCCCTGGCCGACGCGATCGCCGATGTCGCGCCGAATCGCGAGCGACTCGAGATGCAGGGGCTCGGCCTCGCCGATTCGCCCCTGCAGACGGCGCAGGTAACCGAAGTTGTTCAGCATCATCGCTTCGTTGCGCCGGTCGCCCGTCGCGCGGAACGCCTCCAACGCCTGCGTCAGGTGCAATTCCGCCTGGTCGAACTTGCCTTCGGCCATGTCGATATTGGCGAGTGCTGCCGGGATGTTGCCCGGCAGGATGCCGCGCCGGGCTTCGGTGTAGGCGACCGTCGCGCGTGCGAGCAAAGCGCGCGCTTCATCGTGATCGCGCCGGTCCTTGGCGTTGATCGCAAGATTGGTGAGGACCATGCCCTCAACGACTCTTTCGCCGGCCTGTTGCGCAACCTCGAGGCCGGTTTCCAGCGTTTTCTGCGCCGCATCGCCGCGACCCGTCCTTATATAGACGGTCCCGAGGCCATGATGAGCCCGGGCCCGCAACGACGTGGCGGGTTCCTCCGGAAGCGTATCCAGGATCTCGAGGAACGCGGCTTCGGCCTCCTGCCAGTGCCCGAGAATGCGTGCGCAGCTCGCCCACTCGTAGTGCGCCCGGGTGATCGACTCCGTGGCTGACTTCACGACTTCAAGAAGCTCGAGCGCATCGCTGCAACGACCCTCGAGCGAAAAGGCGAGGCCGCGCGAATACGCCTCGTTGATGAACGGGTCCTCCACCAGCACGGTAATCTCGCGAGCCGTGTCGGCCTGACCGCCAAGCAGGCTCGTGACGCTGCGAATCATGCCGCGCAGGAGCGAGGTCGGTTCGGCGCCGACCATCGTGCCGCGCTCGAACTGGCCGTCGACGGAATGCAACGCATACGACAGGCGCAGGGTGCCGGCGCTTCGCTCGAGGTGGGTCAGCAGCAGGTGACTTGCGCCGTAGACGTCCCGCAACTCGTCGAGGTCTTCGGCGGCGCTGTCTTCATCGGGCTGACCGTTGGTCTCGACAAAGCGAATCACATCCGATGACCGCATGACGCTCAGTTCGCCGCCTTGCGTGATGAGGTCGGTCGCGAATCCCATCAGCCCCAGGCGAGTCCAGTCGTACTCGCTGTCGTCGGTGAGGTTTTGCACGGGCATGATCGCCAGGTGCACGGCCCCGGCCGGCGCTTTGCCGGGCCACAGGGTCCAGGCGAATCCGAGCAGCGCGATCACGAACGCGGCGGCGAGTGCGCGCGGTAGCATCGAGGGTGACTCACGGTCCGGCGTTTCGGTCGCCGTTTCTTCTTCACTTATCAGTGTGGCAACGAACTGATAGCCATGGCCGTGTACGGTACGGATGACGGCCTGGGTTTCGGCGCTGTCGCCGACGGCCCGGCGGGCTTTCATGATGGCGCGCGCCAGGGCCGTCTCCGACACGATCATTCCGGCCCATACGGTGTCCTGTATCTCGTCCTTGTCCACGGCCTGGTGCCGCTGCTCGATCAGGTAGAGCAGCAGGGCGAATACCCGGGGCTCGAGCGGCACGAGCTCGCCATTGCGGCGCAGTTCGCGGCGGCCGGGGTCGAACTCGCAGTCGTCGAAGCGGATCACGCTGGATGACGATTCGCTCATAGGCCCCTGACCGTCGGTCGTGACTGCATAACTGGCTCACCCCGGGGCTCATCGTACCAAAGTCCTTTTGACCGGGACTGTTGCGTGGATTTCGCGTGTTTCGGGTGTGCATCGTCATGCACCTGGTTGCAGACACAGGATTGGCGGCTCGCCCGCAGGGACGTAGAGATGACACTGAACGATCCCAGAGGCTCCCCGGGATGGCATTGCTCTCGCGCCGTTACGTTGCTAACTCCGCGTTTTTACGGGAATTGGCTCGATCCGACGCATTTTGAGGTCACTTTTTACCAAATAGCCGCTTTCAAGAGTACAATGGAAAAGTGCCGCCTCGACAGATTGCTACACGAAACGCTGCGGAGTTCAGATAATGATCTTGCAGAATAATCAAAAGCAACGCCTGCGCGAGGGTCTAGGCGACGCATTCAGTCTGTCCGACCTGGAAATTCTCGTATCTGATTTTCTTGGCCAGGACATGGAAGATATCGTCGTCGATGGCCCCAAGAAAACGCGCATACACAAATTACTGGGTTGGACGGAGCACCGGGGAAACACGATTCAGCTCCTGGACGGTGCGCTCAAGCGCCGCCCCAAGAACGGATCGTTGCTTCTTCTGGCCGAAGAGCTCGGTATGAGCAGCGCCAGTACTGTCGACGGGCCTATGTTCATCGACATCGCCGAAGTCAGCAAAGGTGCCGGCAACTGGGCGAAACCGGATACGGTGCCACCGTCCCTGATAGCGGCCAAAGACAAGGATGAATCGCCGAAGAGACAGTTGCAGCGAGTTGTTCAGGAACTCGGCAGCTGGATCAACCCCAAGTTGTTTGGCGAAAACCTCAGTCTGATGGAAGGTCGGGTCTGCCGCGTAGTCGTGGGCAGCACCGGTGGCACAGGGTTTCTGGTCGCACCCGATCTGGTTATGACCAACTATCACGTTATCGCGCCCATACTGAAGAATAAGTTCTCGGTCCAGGACAGTTATTGCCTGTTCGACTATCACGAACTGGCAGACGGCACCGAACTACCGGGCGAACGAGTGCGCTTCGCAACGGAGTGGTTGCAGGCGAAGAGTCCCGCAAGCGCTTCGGACAATATCGTCAATGGGCCGGATCCCAAGGACAATGAATGCGATTTCGCCATATTGAAGTTGGTGGAATCAATAGGTTCACGGCCAATTGGCCCACCCACGGCCGACGCTAATGCGGAGGACCGCGGATGGGTAACGATTGGCGATCCGCCACCCCCGGGGCAAGCGGGAGCCGAGGTCCTGTTGCTGCAGCACCCTCGCAAAAAGCACATGCGCCTGACGTTCGGACGCGTTCTCGGATTCAATGAGAAGGGTAATCGCTTACGCCATGATGCCAATACACTGGTGGGTTCATCCGGTTCGCCTTGCTTTAACGCAGACCTGGAATTAATAGCGCTGCATCACGCGGGCGATCCCGACTTCGATCCCGAACATCGCCCCGAATACAACCAGGCGGTACCGTTGGCACCAATACTTACAGAGCTAAAGGGCAATGATGGACTCGAGCAGTTCTGGGTAAGTGGTGCGGGAGGCTAGAGCTGTGCGACTGACGCTGCAGCAAATCGACAAGTTGGTTGATCTTATTCCAAAGGCGTTCACGCTTGCCGACTACCGCATGTTCCTGGACGATGAACTGGGAATAACCCTCGATAACATTGCCCCGGACGGCACGTATGAAAAGCGCATATTAAAGTCCATTGAATTTCTGAACAGCGAGCCGGGTGGTCGGGGTGACGAACTGTTACATGCGCTCAAAGTCAAGACGACCAATGTTGCTGCCCAGAAACTATTGAGCCAGATTGCTCGACACGACTATGTCTCGCCGACTCGAGATGCTGACGACGCAATCATGATGGGCAAACTAGCCTTCGTGAATCGCAGCGGGTTGCGCAAGCTACTGATCGATTTCTACAGTCCGGATGATTTCACGTCGCATGTGCTGCAGATTCGTGGAGAGTCGGTTTCCGGTAAATCGCATTCGTGGAACCTGATTCGCCACATCGCTCTGAAGCGCAGCAACGCCAAACCTGTGCGCATCAAGCTGGATCGGCTGGATTCGGGAGATCCCGTGTCTTTGATGAGCCACATCCGACTGAACCTGAATCTGTCCGAGGAAGGCTGGCCACTCCTGCCGGATGACCCGCAGGATACGCAGGCAGCGAAGCAGCTGGCAAGTTGGTTTCATGGCAAGATGGCCACGATAGAAGAGCCCATCTGGCTGGTGATCGACGATCTGAATGGCCCTAAACCGACGCCGGAGACCAAGGAGCTAATTGAGCATCTTGCTGTACTCGTCGATACACATAAACCGGACAATCTTTGGTTGGTGTTGGTCGGGTTTGAACGTCAAATTACCGACGATGTTGGCCGACACATGCTCGAAGATGAGGCGTTTGCACCGGAACATGCTGACGTAAAGGCGTTCTTCAAGATGTTGGGCAAGTCTTACGACCAGGAGCTGGAGGAGGCTGCCCTGGACGCACTTGCCGATAAAGCGCTCAAGTCTATTGGTCCGCCATTGGATCACAAGAAGCTCCAGACCCTGTCCCACAACATCGAGCGGATGACTCAGAAAATACAATCGGCGGGAGGCTTTCCGTAATGTCCCCTGGCGCATCGAAATCGGAAATCTCCAAGTCGGCATTCGTCGACTGGCTGGAATCTATTGATCTGGAGGCGCCGGTGCAGTTCGGCGTGGACGATCTCGAGCACGCGTACTTTGAGGCTGCGGCGGTGTTGTCATCTTTTTCACCGGAATCTCTGAAGCCCGCGAACTGGGGAGACTCGAGTCCAGAGCCTGTGACCGTCTATCTTCAAGATAAGACAATTTGCGAACGATCGACCGATGAATACACGGAATGTCTGGCGGACGCGGTGGAGCCGGTCATTCACAACGACTCGGAGTCCGAATGGACGATGTTGCCGAACTATCGCAGGGATGTGCTGTCGCAAATGGGCTCCCGCGAGGCAATGCAACGCGCATTGGCGGCCAATCCGGATCGACCAGGAAGTGATTTGCAATGGGCCTTTGAGGCTATTGTCAATCGAAAGGCCTATGACAATGATGAAATCACTCGAGACCAGGTTTCAGGGTTGATTCAGGCGACTTCCTGGCTAAGTGGGATTATTGATGATCTGCCCGACGCCGATGCATTAGGGTCGCTTCTGGAACGGAAATCGCTAGAGGGAACGTTCAAGCGACTGGTGGGCGATCACTTCTCGGGCCGGACAGACGAGCTGCGCGAGCTGGAGAACTATATCGGCATGATCGAGACTGACAACATAAGTCAGTCTCTAAGTCGAGCTGCAACCGAGATTGCCTATCACGTGTTCGACCGCCCGCCTTTTGTGATCCACGGTCCCGGTGGTGTGGGAAAGTCGACGCTTGTCGCAAAATTTATCCTCGATCATTTCGAGGCGGCGACCGACCAGTTTCCATTCGCGTATTTGAATTTTGACAGGCCAAAGCTGCGGGCAACGCAACCGTTAACGCTGCTTATAGATGCGGCCGGTCAGCTCGGTGTTCAGTATCCGTCGTTTGCAGATGATTTCAACGAGTTTGGCCAAACGGCAGCCGAATACCTCGCCCGTCAGGATGGCCTCGAATCGTCGAAGGGGTTCTACGGTTGGGAAGAGGAATTACTCCCATATCTCAATAACCTGCTCAACGACGCAGCGCCCAATAAGAACCCGTTCATATTCGTCCTCGACACGTTTGAAGAGGTTCAGTTCTTTGGTGAGGATGTTGTTGATGTCATCTGGGACTTTCTCGCCAAGCTACAGACATTCGTACCTAGAGTCCGACCCATCGTTGCTGGTCGGGCTCCGGTGCGAAAACAGATTCTGACTGCTGATCTCCCGTTAGAGGAATTCGACTCGGAGAGTGCCAAAGCGGTTCTGGTTCATATTTTTTCGAAACTCGACATTGAGCCAGACGCGTCCTTGATCGATGAGATCGTGCAAACCATTGGCGGAAATCCATTGACGTTGTGGTTAGCCGCTCGATTGGTCAAACAGAAAGGTATTGAGGAACTTAAATCGGTTCGAACCCGCCGCCTGTGGCTTGTAAGACTCAAGTCGGAGAAGATCCAGGCAATATTGCACGGGCGTATTCTCAAACACCTGCACGGCGACGATGATGACGATTTGGCCAAGATTGCCTACCCCGGACTGGTAGTCAGGCGCATAACACCCGACGTTATTCTGAACGTGTTGGCTAAGCCGTGTGAGCTGGAGGTTGAAGACCTCGAAAAGGCGACCGAACTGTTTCACAGATTGGGAAGGGAGGTGGCATTGGTTGAGCCCGCTCCAGATGATCCGGAGCCGTTGACACTACGCCATCGTGAAAATGTCAGAAGGGTCATGATCGACGAATTGGCACGCGTCAAACCCGAGGTAACTGCGAGAATTCATACCGCTGCGATCCGGTATTACAAAGAGCGAGATGGCGAAATTGCAAAGGCCGAAGAGATCTACCACCGTCTGAAGCAAGGCCAATCTGCCCGGACAATCAAGAAACACTGGCCGGCGGATATGGAGCTCGATAGCTATCTCGTCGCTGCGCTCGAGGAACTGAATCCTCAGGGTCGGGTGACTTTGGCTGCGCAATTGGGTATTTCGCTGACCGCGCAAGATCTGAAGAATGCCAGCCAGGAAGAATGGGAGAGAGCGGCAGAGCGACGCGTCAATACGTACCTAACCTCTGGCAGATTCGAGAAAGCACTCGCCGTGTTAGACGAGCGTGACGATGAATGGCTTCCGGGAAGTTCGTTGTACCTGCTGAAGGTGCACGCATTGCGAGGAATGAATTCGTTGCGTGATGCCCGTGTTGTTGCCAATAAAGGATTGCAGTCGCTAAACGAATCGGCAGACGTCTCCATGACTACTCAACTGTTGCTGCTATTGGCATTGATTGATGAACAAGAGTCTAAACTCAGCCTTGCCCTGGAAAATGCCGAGCATGCCTTGCAGTTAACGCGAGCGGAGTCAGATCCCATTGGTACGCTACGTGCGCAGGTTGCCGTTGTCCGACTTTTGCGCAAATTGTCGAGTGTTGAGAACGATCCGCAGATTCTTCGCCGGCACGAAGAAATGCTCCAGAAGCTCAAGAAGGGCGTCGACGCGAATAGTCGAAAGCTGCCTGGCCATCCGGCGTTATATCGCGAGATTATCGCTGAGATTGGCGAATTGGACGACAAGTTGTTGAAGCGCGGAATACAGAATCTTGGTGTCGAAGTACATGAGGACAAGCAGGTGACAAGCCTCGCCAAGGCAATGTACGAATGGGATGAAGATCTCAAGGGTAAGGGGGGCGATCAGCCTCAATCACCTCAGGGGCCGATCGCCTCCATCGCGAGAATTGAGGGAACGGACAAGAAGGGCGTCCTGGAGCACTGGAGAGAATGGGTGCAGAAGAGCAGTGGCAGCAGATTATCTCGCCAGTTAGTGCGTTACCTGGATAATTTCGAAGGGACTACGGGTATTCGCAGAGAACTGACAGAGCAATTTCGTTCGGCTGTTGACGCGTCCATCAATCGATCGACAAAAACAAGACGTGGTGCTACAGCCAAATTGAAGTATTACTGATCAGGGGGATAGCAATGGCTACAAATGACGATAACAAAGTAGTAGCCGGCGTGTTCAAGTCGACCAAGACCGAAGGTGTCGCGATAGCGATATTGATCGTATTCGCGGTTGCGCTTGTCTGGTTTGCGCATACGGCCAAGACAGAGACAGATGTGATCTGGATGCGCTTGATGGTCCTTTACAAGGGACTTGAGGCGCTGGCGTTCACTGCAGCAGGTGTATTGCTTGGTACGCGAGTGCAGCGGGCGCATGTCGAATCTGCTGAAGCGCGGGCCGCATCCTCACAACAGGAAGCACGGGGTGCCACTGAAGCAGCGGCCTCCGCCGAAGCCCGAGGCCGCTCGTTAAGGAGTGCCATCGAAGGTGCTGCTGTGTCTCGAAGTGCATTTGAAACTGACGACGGTAGCGACCGAAACCAGGGCCTGGTGAATCTTGCGAGGCAGTTGTTTCCCGATAGGTCGTAACGAACTTTCCGTCAGGAGTGCGAGATCATGACAAAACAAATATCAATCGATGAGTTGATCAAGCTGGTAGAAGACGAAGATGTTCCTGAGGAAGATCTGGCAGAGTATTTTATTCTCGATACCGATTCTTCAGGCGCATTTACGCCTGTAATGCGCGCCAATCCCAGAGTGGTAACGGGAGTTACAGCTGAAGAAGGCGATATGTTGATCGGCATCTTCAATTCCGGCAGCCGCAGGAAACGCAAGAAACGATATCGGAAAAAAATCGAATCAGGGTGGGACGGCGTTCGCATTGTTTCGGAAGGAGATTCGTGGTTTCAGTATCCGTACAAGCTAAAGGACATCGTTGATCATCTGTTTGACGACTACGCCATTTACAGTCTGGGCGCTGCCGGAGATCTTCTCAAGGACATGATCCAGGAGGATGAGATAGATGCAGCTATTGCAAGCGAGCATCCGCAGATCGTGATGCTGAGCGGCGGTGGAAATGACATGGTTGGCGATCGCCGCCTGGCGACGATGTTGAATCCGGGCGAAGATCAGGTACCGAGTGATGCACCGAACCAGAAGTTCGAGGCCTTTTTAGATGAAATCGATGGCTATTACCGGAATCTTTTGACGCGTTTTCACGACAAGTATCCAGATCTGAAATTCATAGTACATGGATACGAAAGAGCGATTCCTGACAACGGAAAATGGCTTGGCAAGCCCATGAACTCGATTCGCATTGAAACGCCGGTTTTCCAGCGAGAAATTGTCGCTCACCTGATCAATCTTTTTAACGAACGCATGGAGAAAATCGAGCAAGACTTCTCGGGTGTCGCATTCTTTGCAGACTGCCGTGGCTCTGTCGCCGACGATCAGTGGCACGACGAGCTGCACCCGAGCAATGAGGGATATTGGAGCGCCTCACGTCGCTTTGCCGAAAAGATCGAAGAAGCGGTCCGTTAGCCGATTCGCTATCGGGCGGCCGTGAACGCAGTCTCCGGGCGCCCCGCCGAGCGGTCTGAAACCGGCGCAATCGTGTCATAAGCCGAGGACGACCCCTCGTTCTCCGAACGAGCCAGTCGCTGGCATATCGGGTCGGATCGACTATATTTGGGGCATACGTTCCAAAAAGGGCAATTAAACCGACCACGATAGACGACTCCATCAACAAGAAATCGTCGACCTGGAGATGCAAAATGTTGATCGCAAATCCGCAAAAAGGATACCCGACACCTTCCCGATTCAGTTCTTACAAAGGCACCGACTATGTCGTGGCTGAACTTCGATACGACAGCGGTATTGCTGTTTCGGCAGCCGGTTTCAAGGCGCCGGCGGCGAAGGAAAAAACCGCTGCCAGTCTGAACGCCATCCTGGAAGGCTTCAACGTCAAAGAGTGTGGTTCGCACTTCGGAATGCGCGATATTGCATTGCGGGCTCGAACCATCGATGCGCCGAGCAGCATGCCCAAATCCGTCAGCTCGGATTTTGCCCAGAGCGGCGTCATACAGATCATTCCGAGGCGCGCGCGCGACTGTGCTGAACTGGTGCGCAGGCTAAAGCGCCAAAAAAGTACCGTCTGGAACGCCTACAAGGCACCGCAGCCTGTAGCGGCGGCCGTATCTCCGAACATGGAGCCGTGCCAGGGATACTTGTGCTCCGCTCCGGTCGGCATAAACGCCTTCGAGGCCTGGCGATACTGGGGCGGAATGGGTGAGGGAGTGGCCGTATGCGATATCGAGGGAAACTGGAATTTTGACCATGAGGATCTGCCGCCGATCACGCACCTGGGCGGCGATCTGCTACCGGGAGACTGGAAAGATCACGGTACGGCCGTGCTTGGCGAGATCGTGGCAAAACCGAACAAACTCGGCGCGGTCGGAATTGCGCCAAAAGCAAAGCCGAAGGTGCACTCGGCCGTCATAAACGGCCTCTGGAACACCGCACAAGCCATCAGCAACGCCGCAAACCGGATGAGCGCGGGCGACGTAATCCTGATCGAGTTGCAGGGCACTCACCCGGTGTCAAATCGTTACGTTGCAATGCAATACTGGGACGATGTGTACTCTGCGATTAAAGCTGCGACTGAAAAAGGGATTACTATCGTTGAAGCGGCGGGAAACGGCGACCAGGATTTTCAGGCATCGGTCTACGCGGGTTCTAACCTGCGCAAGGACTCGGGTGCTATCGTCGTCGGAGCAGGCGTTCCGCCAAACAATTACTACGACTATACTCAGGGCGCGAGCGACAGATACACCAAGATGGGCGTGCCCCGTTCGCGCACCTGGTTCTCGAATCATGGTCGGATTGTTAATGTCCAGGGCTGGGGGGAGCACGTCACCACGCTGGGTTACGGTGACGCACAAGGCGGCAGCCAGAAAAGATGGTACACGCATCGCTTCTCGGGAACGTCGAGCGCGTCGCCGATCGTAACCGGGGCGGTCGCCTGCTTGCAGGGCATCGCCATGCATTCCGGTCAACCTTTTACGCCAGCCGAAGTGCGACAGCTGCTCATCGCAACCGGAACTCCGCAAGCCGACGATCCGGTGCGGCCGCGGTCCGAGCATATAGGACCGTTGCCGAATCTGGAAAAGGCGATCGCCAGTTTCTAACCCTCAGACCATGGTCAAAAACAAGGGCAAGTCGGTGGTCGGCCGACCTCATCTCGTATTGCGGCTCCGAAAAGGCTGGACCTACGAGCCGAAGTCGCGTCGTTTTGTCAGAGGCGAGCTCGATAGATTCGATCCAGGACCTGATCTTCCAAAGTACTCGCGGATACGATTCCAGGTACCCGATATGGCACACAAGCGTCGGCGAACACCGGCCGAAGACGAGCTTGCGCGAGGCATTCAGATCGTCCCGCCGAAGTCCGTACAACCCGGCCGATTGCTGAAGCGTCTCCAGTCGTGGCCGTGCGTTGAGAAAGCCTGGATTGCGCCTGAGGTCGCAACGGCGAAGCGGCCCTTGCGGTAAACGGATGCCTGGTCTAACCTGATCACTAGTGGGAATAACAGACCACAGAAGCCTGGCCGACTACTAAGAATCAAGAGGCTACGGCACGAAAAAGAAAGCTAGCCCCTGCTTAGAGGAGGAGAGCAATGTCGGAGGACTACACGGCCGGTCGCGGCAGTCCCTGGGAATACGACCCCGGGCCCCCGCGAAATCGACGCTGGCCACGCCTTTTCAGCGAAACGCCCAACTATCGTGCGCTGGGCAAAGCCGTAATGGGCAGAGAGAAGTTCCGGTGGCATTTTGGGCCGATGTACTACCGTGGACGGTTGCGTGACGATGACGTGAAAGTTCTCGTGATTGGCCAAGAAGGCGCTCAGGACGAGTCACTTTCGCACCGATCATTTACGGGCGGCACTGGCGGTCGGATGCAACACTTTCTCAATCACATCGGGATCACGTATTCGTATCTCTTCCTGAATACCTTCGTCTACCCGATCTTCGGGCAATACTCCGGCAGCAAGATCGCGTGGCTTGCGCAAAATGCAGACTCGCCAATCCGCCAGCATCGGCACAAGATTCTCGACTACGTCCTTGCCCGGAACGACGTGCATCTCGTTGTCGCCGTGGGCCGCGCCGCAAAAGAGTCGGTCCGCACGTGGGTGGAGTCTCATGGCGGAAGCTGCCCCAACGGCATTTCGGATCTGAGCACCTGCGACAGTCACGTGCTCGGCGCGAACACGAAGGTTCTCGGCGTTCGCCACCCGGGCGGCGCATCGAGCGGATCAATCAGCGCAATCAAGGCCGACTTTCGGCGGGCGATTCGGCTGGTCCACGACTGGGCGGCTGCGGATGCCAATTGGCTACCCGTGGACCCCGGCGCAATGCGAAAGGCGGCTTCCGCTTATCAATACAGCCGGGCGCCGATACCGTTCCGCGATTTCCCTTTCGGCACCCCGTGGCGCCTCGGTAGGGGTTCGACCTCGAGCAATCGCAAGGATGACCAGCGCGCGATCCAGATATTCTCTGCTGGTGGCAAGTACAACAATAACGGTCACTCTCTCAGTTATTCGGACGCGGCAAACGGGAGCAGCAGCGGTTATTCGGACGAGCCGGGGGACTATCCGTACGAACCACCGGTTGCAAGCTATCGGGACTACGATCGTGGTCCCGACAGACGCTTCGCGCGCCTCCTGATGGGTGGCACCAGCGGCTTCGGGTGGCCGGATTTTGCCGCCAGTGGCGCGGATGCCCATGCCTCATTTGGACACGGCGCAATCTACCGGGGCCGCCCTCGATCGGCGACCGCAATCGTATTGGCGGACCAGCAATCTCACGACGATCTCTTCATGGCGCGCGCTCTTACCGGCGAAGCGGGCCAGAGATTTCAGAGTTTCCTCAGAGCAATGGGACTTACGCGCAGTTACCTGATACTGCGTGTCCTTCCCATCGATACGCTTGATCTTTCCACAACCACGAAAAACGCGTTGGTCGATAACCCACAGGTTCGAAAAGTCTACGGCGAGATCGTCCGCGCAGCGGCACGGGCAAACAACAGATCCAAGGTTCTGCTTGCCATGGGGACTCGTGCGCGGCGCCTCGTGCAACACGCGAACCCGACGGGGTTGCCGGTCGTGGAACTCAGGTCCTGGAATCAGAGCGGAACGAGTGCAAGCTGGCAAGCGGCACTGGACCAGCTCGCTGCACTCACGTACGGCAAGGATCTGTCGAATCCGTCTTTTTCGTTTGACGGATCTCGCTCGCAGATACCTCGTTACGATTTGCCGTATGGTGTGCCTCGCTGGCAGGGGTCATCCGGCGATCGATCGAGAAAGCCCGATCGCAGCGGGAATCCAACGCCCGATTACTTCAAGCTCATCATGCCCAGGTGGGCTTTCGACCTGGACCCGGAGCCGCTTAGCAGCTCTGAAGCTCAGGCGGTGGTTAACGCACCAACGTAAGAAAGGAGCTCCATGGCATTCGTTCTGGAAGGAAGGGTTGTCCCGCTTGCAAGTGGTAACGAGCGAAGAACGTTCAATGGTCGTGTTTACGTTCCGGATTCGAGTGACGGCGTCGGCAGGATCGAGGCGGTAAAGCGCTCTGGACAGGCGGTACCCGCCGGGTACGCTAACGCACCAGTCGTCGATGTCGGCGACGCGTTCATCTATCCTGGCTTGATCGACCTTCACTCGCACCTGGGATACAACACGCTGCCGCTGTGGACTCAGCCAAACGAGCCGAGACCCTTCCTACACCATGATATCTGGCCGGGCCGGTCCAGCTATAAACCGAGAGTGAGTTGGCCGGCGTGGGTCCTGGCGAAGGCTGCACCGGAAGCACTGCTGAACTACGTACAGGTAAGGGCGCTGGCCGGCGGAACAACCGCGATCCAGGGATGGCCAAGCGCGAACCGCCGACCGGCCAATCAGCTCGTGCGCAATATCGATGACCAGAGGTTCGGGGGCGATGACCGAATCCGGACGTCAACGTTAACGCTCGATCTCGACGGTCTGCGCGACCGCGCCGAACGGCTTCGGCAAGGGATGGGATTCATATATCACTGTGCCGAGGGCCAGCAAGGAAGCCGGGTTACCGAGGAGTTCGACGATGTGGCGACCGCCGGCTGTTTGCGGCAGGGATTGATTGCCATCCACTGCTGTGCTGTCGGTGAGAGCGAATTCGAGAAATGGAAGAACCGCGCGGCGCTGGCCAACGACCCTGCGCCGGGCACGATCGTGTGGTCACCATTCTCGAACCTGTGGCTGTATGGCCAGACTACCGAGATTCCGTTCGCACGCCAGCACGATATCGCCGTGTGCCTCGGCACCGATTGGGGACCGTCGGGCACCAAGAACCTGCTCGGCGAGCTGAAGGTCGCGCGCCTGTGCTCGGATGAATACGGCTGGGGCCTCTCCGACTTCGAACTGGTCGAGATGGTCACGGCAACGCCAGGAAACGCGCTCGGCCGATGCTGGAACGTTACGACGGGAAGGCTCGAGCCGAACGCTCTCGCTGATGTTGCGGTATTTGCGAGGCGCGCATCGAGCGCCTGGAAAAACCTCGTCGAGGCTCGCGAAGAAGATGTTCTGCTCGTCGCCGTTAACGGCAAGCCGGTTTACGGCACCAACGAGCTTATGAGGCGAAGCGGTGCGAGAAGGACCACGTCCGTTCGTGTAGGTTCGGCGCGCAGACGCACGGTATTGATCAACGCCGCGGACAAAGACCTGCCGAGTCCGCGGTCATGGACCTGGAGCAAGACATTGGCGCAACTGCATGCTGTGCGCGACGACCCTATCGGCGCTGTCGACAATGCGGCCATGGCGTATGCCGGAGTCGCGACACTGCCCGACATTGTCGGCCCCGGTGATGACCCACTGATTATCGATCTGGACATGCCGGGCGGGCTGGGAGTAATAGCCGGCCCGCCACCGGCTGGCCATGTTACGGATATCCCGCGGATGCCTTCGCTTCGCCATGATCGGAATTGGCGCGCCACGATAAAGGATCGTGGCTGGCACGAAGGTCTCCTAGACCAACTCGATTCGTTCTACACCTGAGGTTCTCGATGAAAGACGCGATTTCCGCAGTTGCAGCAAGGCTGGCGGAAGTCCCGCGTGAATTGCGGGCGATTGCGCCAGTCGTTCGCGAACTCACGCCAGTCGAGCGATACCAGGTCATCGACACGATCATCATGTTGCTCGACGGGCTCTATGCGCATCTGCCGCAGAAACGCGCAATGTACGGCCACGACCCCGTGCAGCGACTTCGCGTGGTGCAACAGCGCGTAGACAACATCGACGAATCGGACTTCCACCGCACAATCGCCGAGATTCTCACTGATCTTCGCGATGCGCATACGCGCTATCTCGGGCCCCGGGCCAGCGCAGGGAAAATCGCAGTACTACCGCTGCTGGTTGAAACCTATGACGACGCAAACGGTGATCCTCACTTCATCGCGACAAAGATATTCGACGGTGATCCCGAACATGGGGCCGCGATCAGGGATGCAGGGTTCGATTCGGGCTGCGAAATTACACACTGGAATGCGGTGCCGATCGCTCGGGCCGTCGAATTGTATTCGGAGCGTGAGACGGGCGGACGACCCGATGCGCGACGCGCTCGCGCGCTCGAATCACTGACGATCCGGCCACTGCGTTATGCACTGCCGCCGGATGAAGAATGGGTAATCATCTCGTTCATTCGCAAGGACGGTAGCCACGGGGAAGTACGGCTCGGATGGCGTTTTCCGCGGCTGCCGGACGTACCGGTTTCTGCGGATCTCGATGGCTCGGCGCGGCGAGCTTATGCCGGCAACCCCGCCGCGGAATCCGCCCGGGTTGCGAAGAAGTTTCTTTTTGCGCCGGAGCAGTGGCTTGCTTCCGACGCGGACAGACTCATCAGCCTGGCAGACAGTTTCGCGCGGCACAAGGAGAAAGGGGAATGGATCACAGGCAGATTTCAGGACAACGCTGCAGCGCGTATCGTTGAGACCAGTGCAGGCCGATTCGGGTATATGCGATTGTGGAGTTTTGATCTGCGCGACGACGATGGTTTCATCGCCGAAATCGTAGCGATGCTCGATGAGCTGCCGCGCACCGGCCTCATCATCGACCTGCGTGGCAACCCCGGCGGCCTGATCTGGGCGGCCGAGCGCATGCTTCAGTTGTTCACGCCGAACCGTGTCGAGCCCACCCGTTTCTCAATCCTGGCGACTGACCTCACCCGGACAATGGCCGCGGCGCCGCAGGGCGCCATGCAGCTCTCGCCCTGGCAGCGCAGCCTCAACGCGGCTGTGACAAACGGCGAAATTTACGCCCGGGAACTTCCCCTTACGCCCGTGTCGCTGTGCAATGACCGTGGACAGTACTATCCTGGGCCCGTCGTCGCCATCGTTGATGCGAATACTTACTCGGCCGGCGACCTTTTCGCTGCCGGATTCGTCGACAACCGGGTCGGAATACTAGTCTCGGTTGGCGATGCGACTGGTGCCGGTGGGGCCAATGTGTGGTTTCCAGAACACATTAAACGCGCGCTGACGGGCACCGGCTACGACGTCCCCGATCTGCCTCACGGTATCAGCTATACATTCTCTTTTCGCCGAGCCGTTCGAATCGGTGACGCCGCGGGAATGAGCATAGAGGACCTTGGTGTATCCGGTCATGAACGTCGTTCCCTGACGAAGCGCGATCTGACCGACGGCAACAAGGACTTGCTTGACTATTGCGGTGGACTTCTCGCGAGCGAAATCGTGACAGACATGGACTACGAAATCGCCGACAACCAGCTGGTCGTGCGTACCCAAGGGCTGAGTCGGGTCGATGTTTTCGTGAATGACCACCCCTTCGATAGTGGGCCTGTCGACCGGACAGCAGAATACGATGAGCTTACACGCAGGCTTCCCGAGGACTGGCGGAGCATCGAAATCGCGGGCCTCGTTGGCGACACGGTTCGTCAGCGGCGACGCGTTGGACCTTGAGGTAGATGTTCCGGCGAATCAGGCGACTCCCGACTTGATCGCCACCGAATATAGGCTATCTTTACCAATAACACACCACAAAAAAGAAGAATAGCCGTGGCAGACATCATTTTTCTCGTACATGGGATGGGCCACCATCCCGCCAATTGGCACACTGACACTGAAGCGAAACTGCGTTCGCTTTACGCCCGCTACAACAGGCTGAGCGCGGTTTCATTCGACAAACGGACAACAACTTCATCTGGACCCATGGTGGATTCGATCCGACGCTTTGTAAGCACTATGCGCGCGACAATAGAGTCTGCGAAAAGACCCCTGAACTCCTCGTCATGAAAGCGGTAACCGCAGCCCGCTTATCCGCTGCGTTTCCTTACGTCACGCCCGCGGCACGGGCGCGACTGGAATCGCCAAAAGCAGGTCGCCGGCATATTGCCGCGGCTGACAAGGAATCGGACAAAGAGGTCGATGCCGGGTGGTCAAAGGCGGTCATCGGACCGATCGAGGGACTGTTCAACGTTCGTACGTCGTCGCAGCTTGCGCGCAACGATGTCGAGCTCACTCTGCTCGAGGCCATGCTTGAGCAACCTTCGGAATCGACACCACAGGATCCTTCCGAAGCGAGGCCGAAAGTCCGTTTCGAGGCCATAGAATTTCGACCGCCGCATCGGAAGAATCGGCGCGAAGCGCCTTTGTCCTGGGAACTGTCGGAAGACGACTGAGTCACGTTACGGAGGTACCGAAAGGATGAGAAGAAGCAACCGAGCGACAGGCTCCGGCGTGAGCCGCCTGTTAGTCTGCCTCGCCTTACCTGGGCTGCTGGCGGCCGGAGCATCGACTGTTCAATCAGCGGCAGAAACGACCAAGCCTGATGTGAAGGTAGGGTTGGACGCAGAGAACGATCTGGAACGGCGGGCCCAACAAGAGGCGCGGGATCGAGAACAGGAACGATTGCGGCAAGAGAAAAAGGCGCTGCAACTTGTAGCTGAGTACATCGTAGTTGGCTTTCAGCCAGATGAGCGATTTGCACACGCTGGAAACTGCTCGCTACCAGACACAGACCGTGACGAAGTGCAGCCGACTGATATCGCGGTACTGATTGAAGGCGAATGTCACGGACGAGTCGGCGAGACGATCCAGATGACTCTGGGCAGCTACGAGATTTCGGTAGACGTCGTCAATGCTGCGATGCAGGTGGTTGATATTGAGGACACTATGGCGCAGCAACCTATGGTCATTACCGTTCCGATCGACCCAAAGATCCCGACTAGTCCAATAGTTGTCGAATAACGCTCCAAGATGAAGATCTGGCTGAGGCGACTGTCATACGTCATCGTACCGCTTCTTATCAGTGCGCTGTTCGGCTCATTTCACGAGCCCGAATACAATAGCGCCGCTATAGAGCCGTCCGACGACCCGGGCGAGGCGTCAGGCGTTGAGGACGATACTTTCGTCTGGGTAGCGCTATCAGGCGGCGGAACTCGTGCCGCAGCGATGGCCTGGAAGACTCTGGAAGAACTCAGAAAAATCCCGTTGGACGTCGTTCGCGGTGACAAAATATTCGAGTCAAACCTCGCAGACGAAATAGATTTTATCTCCGGCATATCGGGCGGAAGCTTTGCTGCCGTTGCCTGGGCCCTTTACAGAGATGAGCCGGAAACCTTCCGGAAGCTGTTCCTCGAGAAAAATATCGAGCGCGAATTGGTTTACGAACTCGGCTGGCCATTGTGGCGTCCGTTCACTCTTGCTTCGCAGCGGT
The DNA here is from genome assembly GCA_028277265.1 of Woeseiaceae bacterium. Classification (GTDB taxonomy): domain Bacteria; phylum Pseudomonadota; class Gammaproteobacteria; order Steroidobacterales; family Woeseiaceae; genus UBA1847. Next base: position 19,656 of record JANQGP010000315.1, read on the forward strand.
ACAATCGAATTAATGTTGCCGCGGAATTCTACGATCGAGAAGTATTCGGCGGTGCGACGTTTTCCGAGCTGCCTTCGAAACCGCAACTGCGGGTTCATGCTACAGATCTCGCTCTTGGAAACCGATTTACGTTCTCAAACGACGACTTCCGGAAAATCGGGTCCGACCTCTCGACATACCCGGTTGCTTACGCATGTGCTGCGTCATCGGCATTTCCAGTGCTGCTCTCGCCGCTTACGCTGAGGAACTACGGCGAGACGAAGACACTAGAAAGACTCTCTGAAACAGATCGCGAATACAGACGAATGGTGAGAAATGCACGCCGTGATGTACTCGCGGACCTGAAGCGTATTGCTCGAGAGCATTACAACGACAAATCAAACGCGTACGTTCATCTGGCCGACGGTGGAATCGTCGACAACCAGGGACTTGGGGCGCTACTGGATGAGCTCGTCGGTACCGGAGTGATCAACAGACGGCTCGGCGACAGCTCATTACCTCTGAAGCGCTTGATACTAATCAATGTCAACGCGGGCGTAACGCCTGAAAACTCCCTGGCCGAAACGCATCGAGCACCCGGGGTTTCGGCAGTAGTCACTCATACCATGGTTGCGTCGATGGATATTCTCTCAGCACGAAGGTGGATGAGAATCAAGGATTATCTCAGCGACTTCTACAAAGCCAGAACAGATGCTCCCAATATCGCCGGTCTTCGGGACCTTGAGAAGCCGTACGCGATCGAAGTCAGCTTCCGTAACCTCAAAGATCCTTCGCTGAAGGAGCAGTGCAACAAACTGCCAACGTCTTTTGCGTTGGATGTCGAGCAACTTGATCTGATAGACCGTGTGGTTCCCCTGCTTCTGCACGAAGACCCGGAGATGCAACGGCTAATCGAGTCAGTCAGATCGGGTCGACAGTGACGATCGCGAGAACGGGTCAGCGAAATCAGTCAACAGTTTGTCTGCTGGCCAGGTTCTCGCAAACCTCATTGCCCGATGGGTTCGGTGAAAGCACGCTGGTCATCCGTCCAAAGTCATCAGTTCCGTGCTCGTACAGTCGGGCTGCCAGTCGCCCGGACACGAGAGCTCGTACTGCAGGCTACCAACGAGGGCAACGCCTGCGGGTGTAGATGCGTGGTCGGCCATACGTTATTGCATGACCGGTAGTGCAACACCGGCACGACCATATGTATCATTCGCAAATCGCCTGCCCGGACCAGAGGAGCATCGCCGTGCCACGAATCATCTTGCTGTTCATTCTCTTCTTCCCCGCCATCGTCGTCGCCGACGACCACGCTGACACAGAGCTGCGCCCCGTCACGCATGAAGACGTCTGGGCGATGTGGCGGCTCGGCGAGCCGGTAGCGAGCCCCGACGGTAAATGGGTGGTCGTGCCCGTGACGGAACCCGCCTACGACAAGGAAGAAGTGGTTAGCGACCTGTGGCTGGTCGACGTGGATGGGGATCGTGAGCCGCGGCGCCTGACGGCGACGAGCGGCTCGGAAGATGGCGTGGCCTGGAGCCCGGACGGCACGCGCATCGCGTTCAGCGCCAAGCGCGGCGACGAGGAGGAACCCAGCCAGATCTACGTCATGGACATGACGTTGCCGGGCGAGGCGCAGCAGATTACCTCACTCTCCACGGGCGCATCGGGACCGAAGTGGAGCCCGGACGGTAAGCGCCTGGCGTTCGAGAGCCGCGTCTACCCGGGTGCGATGACGGACGAGGAGAACGCAAAAGAAAAGGAAGCGCGCGAGGAGCGCGACTATAACGTATCGACATACGAGATCTTCCCGATTCGGCAATGGAATCGCTGGCGCGACGATCTCGAGACGCATGTCTTCGTGCAGGACGCCGAGCCGGGCGCAGAGGCAAAGGACCTGATGGCAGGCACGGATTTCGTGGCCGAGCCCGGTTATGCCGGCGTCCCGTCGCTCTCGGGCGAGAGTCTCCGTCCCGAGTGGACGCCCGACGGTCGGGCGCTAGTGATTTCCGCGACCGTGAACATCGATGGCAGCGCGCACAGCGAGACGCACTATCACCTGTATCGCGTTCCGGACAGCGGCGGCGAACCGGAGCCGCTCACGGGCGGCGATGAGTGGAGCTGCCATACGGCGACGTTCTCCCCGGACGGAAACTCGCTCTACTGCAAGTACGACCCGTCGACGGACTACGTTTACAACCTGGCCGAGATTGCGCGCTTCGACTGGCCGAAGAGCGGCGAGGCCGCCGACTTCACGGCCGAGCCGACGCTGCTCACCGACGGCTTCGACCGGCCGGTGTCGGACATGACCTTGAGCCGCAATGGCAGCCGCATTTACTTCACGGCACCGGACGAGGGCAGGGTGCGCCTGTTCAGCGTCGCGACCAACGGGCGGGGCGGTGTCAAGGCGCTGAACCGCGAAAGCGGCGGCGTCTACGCAGCTCCCCAGTTGGCAGGCAATACGCTGGTCGCACGCTGGGAAGATGCGACGCATCCGGCCGAGATCGTGCGCGTCAACACGCGCAACGGTGAACACGAGCGCCTGACGGCCTTCAACGTCGAGCGCGCTGCCGTCCTCGACCGGCGTCCGTTCCTCGAGTTCTCGTTCAAGAGCGAACAGGGCCGGCGCATCCAGAGCTTTGTCGCTCTGCCGCCGGACTTCGACGAGAACAAAAAATACCCCGTCGTCACGTTCATTCACGGCGGCCCGCACTCATCGTCACAGGACCGCGATCACGTTCGCTGGAGCCCGCATCTCATCGCGGCGGCCGGTTACGTCGTCGTCATGACCGACTACACGGGCTCGATTGGCTACGGCGTTGAGTTTGCGCGGGCCATCCAGGGCGACCCGTTGAAGACACCCGGCGAGGAGATCGTCGCGGCGCTGGACGAGGCCATCCGGCTATATCCGTTCATCGATGCCGATCGCCAGGCGGCGGCCGGGGCGAGTTACGGCGGTCACCTCGTCAACTGGCTGCTGGGTACGACCACGCGTTTCAGGACGATGGTGAGTCACGCAGGGCTCATCGACATGGAAGGGCAGTGGTCGTCGAGTGACGTGATTCATCATCGCGAGATCAACGCGGGCGGTCCGCCCTGGGGCGACAGCCCGATCTGGGACGAG
>JANQGP010000463.1 GCA_028277265.1 Woeseiaceae bacterium
CGACATGCGGCTCGGCGAGGGCACGGGCGCCCTGTTGGCCTGGCCTCTGGTCCGCAGTGCGGCCGCGATGCTCAGGGAGATGGCGAGTTTCGACAGCGCTGGCGTCAGCGGGCCCGCATGACCGGCCGTGTGAGGTCGGAGTTTTTTACGTTGCTGCTTGCCGTGCAGTTCCTCACACGATTGTCCGTCCGGTCCGACGGCATTTACACGCCGGATCGGCAGGCGGACAGCGTCCGTCACTACCCGCTCGTTGGAGTGTTGATCGGGGCGATCGCCGCGGCAGCATTCGCGGCGGCGCATTTGGTCTTTCCGGTCTTTGTCGCCGTCATTTTGTCAACCGCCCTGGTGCTGCTACTCACGGGTGCATTCCACGAGGACGGGCTGGCCGACACGTTTGATGGCATTGGTGGCGGTGTCTCGGCCGAACAGTCGCTGGAGATCATGAAAGACAGCCGGATCGGCGTCTACGGAACTCTGGCATTGTTCGCAATACTGACTATCAAGATAGCGTCGCTGTCTGCGCTGAGCCCGATGGCAGTGATCGTCTGCCTCGTTGCAGGGCATGGCCTGAGTCGCTGGTCGAGCGTCGTCGTTATCGCGACGAGCAACTATGTCCGGGATGCAGGTACGGGCAAACCGACCGCTGACGGGATCGCTGTGGGGTCATTGATTTACGCCAGCGCGACCGGGCTGGCCTGCATCGCGCTCGTGTGGTTTGTCCTGACGCCGGCGTCGGCCCTCTGCGGAATGGCCGGACTGGTCGCCGGGCACGTCGGTATGCGGTTGATTTTCGAGCGCAAGATAGGTGGCTATACTGGCGATTGTCTCGGCGCCACACAGCAGGTCAGTGAAGCAGGCCTGTATCTCGGTATTCTCGCGTGTCAGTAACCCTTGTTCGCCACACACGTCCGGCCGTCGACAACGGCGTTTGCTACGGGCAAACCGATCTCGATGTCGCCGCCAGTTTTCCCGACGACATACGTCGGGTTCTCGCGGGGATAGACCCTTTTGACGTGCTGGTGACCAGCCCACTGCGCCGATGCCGGAGGCTGGCCGAGGCGATCGGCGCGAACTTCGATGTCGAACCGCAGATCGACGGACGCGTTCGGGAAATGGACTTCGGGACCTGGGAGGGACGTGCCTGGTCCGATATTCCTGCCGCCGAACTCGATGAGTGGGCAGCCGATTTTCTGCATGCCCGGCCACACGGGGGAGAAAGCGTGGCAATGCTGCGCGCGCGTGCACTCGAAGCGCTGCACGATTTTCGAAAATCGGGAAAAAGGCACATTGTCGTGACACACGCCGGCGTTATCCGGGCCGTGCTGGCCCGCGATGACACGCCCTCGGGCTTTGCCGCTTCCGTCGACTATGGCGGTAGCGTTTCATTCGGTTTTGAACAGGACCAGGCCAATGACTGACGCCGAGACTCACAAGAAGAAGATGCAAAAGATACAGGCGGAACACCGTGCAAGGACGCGCGAGGCCGTTGATCCACGGCGCGCGCTCGTCCTCGTCCATACCGGCGACGGAAAGGGCAAGTCGAGCTCGGCGTTCGGTGTCATCGTCAGGGCACTTGGCTGGGGCAAGCGAGTCGGTGTCGTGCAGTTCATCAAGGGCAAATGGAAAACGGGTGAACGCCAGTTCTTCGACAAGCTCAAGGAAGGCGTCGACTGGCATACGATGGGCGACGGTTTCACCTGGGATACCCAGGACAAGGACCAGGACACTCGTGCCGCACAAGCGGCGTTTTCCAGGGCCGAATCGATGATGGCAAGTGGCGAGTACGACCTGGTCGTGCTCGACGAGATCAATATCGCGATGCGCTATGACTACCTGGCCATCGACGCCGTCATAGCCGGCCTCGAGTCACGAGCGGATCGAACCAGCGTCATACTGACCGGGCGGGATGCCAGGCCGGAACTCATCGACTACGCGGACCTGGTCAGCGAAATGGTCGAAATCAAACACCCCTACAAGTCTGGAATCAAGGCGCAGCGCGGCATCGACTTCTGACGTTGGCCGTCGATTGACAGCGTCGCTGCGGTGTTCTAATTTCGGTCCCAGACGGTGCCCACGATCAAACGGGGCTAAGAGGGAATCCGGTGAGAATCCGGAGTTGTGCCCGCAACTGTAAGTTGGTAGTCGTTGACCAATCCAGCCACTGGGAAGCGTGTTCCCGGGAAGGCGGTCAACCTCGATGATCAACAAGCCAGGAAACCTGCCGTCGCGTCGTTCGTCCGCGGTCGGGTCAACCTGCAGGGCCGGAATCCAAACTTCCTGAGAAACGGCAAAAGTCGGTCCGTCGCACAGCTGAATCTGTGATGCCGAAATGTCGCTTGTATGTCCGAACTCGACGGTCGGGCATCGGGAAGGAATCATGGG
>JANQGP010000039.1 GCA_028277265.1 Woeseiaceae bacterium
GGCGTATCGCTGTAATACACACGACCCTGCTCATCGGTCCACGTGTAGATCGGGCAATCGGACTCCACGAAATGAACTTCGCCGTTCGCGTCGACCCACTTCCAGACGTCGGCGTCGGCGGCGACCGAAAGCGCCGTCAGCAGCACTGCGAATGCAAGCCGTTTCATGAGGTCTCCCGCATGGTTTGAGTATGCGGCAGCAGGCATCGCGACGCGTTGACCCGCGTCACAGAGACGGCAAAAGTCGGACTTTACGAGGGGCAGTCTTCGGCGGCGCCGCAGTAGATGTCGTGCAGCAGGTTGATCACACGATCTGCCGGTCCCTCGGCAAGCGAGTAGTAGATGGTCTGGGACTCGCGCCGCGTCCTGACGAGACCCTGCTGCCTGAGGCGAGCAAGCTGCTGAGACAATGCGGACTGGCTCAGCGGAACGACCGTGTTGAGATCGCCGACCGAGCGTTCGCCTTCGGCAAGAACACAGAGGATCATCAGGCGGCTCTCGTTGCCGAGCGCTTTCATGAGCCCCGCCGCATCGGCGGCATGGACCTGCATGTCGCTGACGGTCGGCGAGTCGGGTTTGGGCTCTTTCGCGTTCATTGTCCGACTAATATAAGGAATACTATATTAGAAGTCTATAATTTAGGGATTACTGGACTATAAGCGGCTGCTCGATGGCATCGACGGCCCGGCGATGAAACTCGGCGAACTCGCGATAGTCCTCTGGCGCGAAGCGCTGTCCGGAGGACACGTAGTCGAAGCGCATCTCCCATGCGCCGTCGCCACGCTGGATTTCACGGCGCCAGTTGCCGAACCGGGACTCGCCGCTGTCGGGCTTCTCGGAGACGGTTTCGAGGTGCGAGCCCGCCGGTGCGCTGACCGACGTCACGGCCGTTACGCGCAACGGGAAGAGCTGTTCGAACGGAAAACGCCGGTCAGCGACGCGATCGAACTCGAGGTAGTAAGCCTCGAGGAAGCCGGGCAGGTCGAAGCTGCCGTCCGAATCGATCGGCAACGTATAGCGAATCTCGACCAGCAGGTCGTAGCCGGCGTCGAAGACGTTGTCGACGAAGTACTCCGTCAGTTCCGCGTCCGAATACCGCGTCGCGACCCAGCGCTGCAGCGCCGCCTGCATCTCCGACGACTCTATGGCCCGCAAGTGGCCGCGCAGATCCGCCGCCTGGTAGCCGGTGAACCGGGCCGTTTCCGTCACGTCGATGTAATCGTCGCCGCGCGGCTCGACGACGCGCTCCACGGTAACTCCGGTCAGCCCGGCTTCGTACTCGGGCATGCGGATCAGGTCCGGGTTCTCGCCAAGCTCGAGCGCGAAGTTGCCGGCCATCGAGCGCGGCGGCAGCTGCCCGAGCCGCAGGTCCTTGTCGGTCGCATCGATGAACACCCGCCCTTCACCCGTCTCGACCGACACGATCATGTGATTGAACTGATCGGTGTTCGGCAGGTCCGGAATGATCTGCTGGTTGAGATTGACGAGCGCCAGCGACGCATCGATGCCGGCGACCCTGAGCAGCGAGTACAAGAGCACGGCGTGATCCTTGCAGTCGCCGTACCGGTCGCGCAGCGTTTCACGCGCGGTCTTCGGAATGTAGGCGCGGCGGCCGAACTCGATGGCTTCGTAGCGAATCTCGTCCTGCACGAACGCGCTCAGGATTTCGATCCTGCGAGCCTCGCCGGCAACACCGTCGACGAGACGCCCGGCACGTTCTGCAACTCGCTCGACGTCGAGCTTGTCCTCGATCTTCGCCAGGTACCCGGCGCCCGCCTCGGTCCAGTTCGCGCTCACGGTTCCGAGCTGCACCCAGGGGAGAATCTGGTCGATCCCGGGTTGCAGCGGCTCCCAGCGAAACGTGATCGGGTCCTCGAGCGCGAACACGAGCGCCTTGCCGACGCGACGCGGCGCGTCGACGCCGTTCAGCTGGTAGCGAAGGCGGTCGTGCTCGCCGCTGACGAACAACGCGCTGTAGCCGATCGGCCGGTCGCTCGCCAGGTACTCGGTCTCGAGCGGGAACGTCCCGTCCTCGACCGACGTCCTGTGCGTGACGACCGCCTCGACGGTCACGCCGGGCGCGAGGCTCGGCACGGGCAGGTGCACGGTCCTCTCGGTGCTTGCCTCGTAACCCGATTCCGTGTTGGTGATGTAGTACGTATCGATATCGCCTTCCGCCACGATGTCGCCGTCGGCATTGCGCACGACGAGGCTATTGACATAGAGCTGCTCGTAACCGGGATCGAAATCGAACTCGAGCGTGCTGAACTGCGTGACGCCGTTGTCGTCGAGTATGTGGAGCTTGCGATACATCGTCTTGCGCCGGATGTCGCCGCCGTCGAAATCGTATCCGGTAATGCGTGACAGGAACACGGCGCCGTAGCCATCGCGCGTGGTTTCGAGATCCGACGCTTCGAAAATGCGTTGCAACGCGCGTGGCATGGCAACGGCCTCGATCGGCTGGCTGATGGCCGTCGTATCGCCCTCGCCCAGCACGTGATCGATCGCCTCCAGGTATTCCTTGACGTTCGCGTTGGCGGGCGAGTAGGTCAGGGCCTGTTCGAACGACTCACGTGCCTTGCGATACGACCGCAGCTGGTATTCGGCGTCGCCCTTGTAATAGTAGCTCTGGAGCGAACGGTAGCCCTCGGCGATGAGCTGCTCGGCCACGGCCAGCACTTCGGCGGGCTTGCCCGCGAGATCGAGCAATATCATGCGCTCGTAGGCGAGATCGGCATTGAACGGTCTGCCCTCGGTCATCGCGTCGATGATGTCGAGGGCCTCGTCATAGCGTTCCCGGCGCGTGAGAAGCTCCACGTGCAGGAGCTGTGTTTCCTCGCTCGTCTCCCCGGCGGTGTACTCGGCGAACTCGCGATCGAGGTCTTCCCAGCGCCCGGCGTCGGCAAGCAGTCCCATGTAGACCGAGAAATCGTGCTGGTCGCGATAGCCGTCATCGAACAACTCGTCGAAGAGCCGCAGCGCCTTTTCCGGATTGCCGGTCTGGTACGCGAGCCAGGCATCCCAGCTCTTGACGACGTTGTTGCCCTCGAACGGCGTGGCCCGCCGGCCGAACCAGTCGACGGCCTCGTGGTAGGCGGCGATCTCTACGAGCGACCGCGTCGCGTTGATCAGGTACGCCTGGTCGGTCGGCGCCAGTTCATTGGCGTGTTCGAAATAGCCGAACGCATCGCGGTAGCTCCTCGCCTCGAAGTAGTGCAGGCCGATCGCATTGAGCAGATACGCATTCGCCTTTCGCTCGGCATCGTCGCGGTACGTGCCGTCGACCGCACTGACCTGGTTCGTGATCTCGAAGTCGTCCCAGATCCGGGTGACCCGCTTTTCGACATTGCCGTCGCCGGCAGGGCCCCACGCGGCCAGCGTGTAGGCGCACCGATCGTTCGCGACGATCCACTGGAAGTAAGCGTACAGCTCATCGTCGACGGTATCGGTCCCGTAAAAGAACTTGCCCGTCGCGCCGTCCTTCTCGACATCCTCTTCGCGCGTGATGAAGTCGGACGGGTAGTCTTCGCCGAACTGCTGCATCATGACGCGATACAACGAGGTGTCGTTCGGGCGCTGGCCCTTCCAGCAAACGGGCAGGACGACGGCACCATAGTCGCCGAGTCCCAGCGCACCGAAGTCGGCGCCTTCGTTGGTATCGGCGACGTCGATCCACGGGTACCAGCGCCGGTCCGTCGCGCGGAACCGGTAGCCGAACGTCGTGCTGCGGTAGTCGCGCACGTCGCCGGCCTGGCGATCGGGTTCCGTCTGCTCGGGATCGATGATCGCGAAACCGGCAAGTACGGCATTCGCCTGTGCGAGCAACTTGTCATCGCCGACATTCGACCCGAAGATCAGCACCTGGTAGGCACGCGAACCGTGCACGTAGGTCGACAGCACGTACGTCACCGGGATCTCGCCCATCTCCGCGTAGACTTTCTTCTGGAAGATGCTCATGCCGCGCTCCACGCGGCCGCCAATGTCGCTGGATCCCTTGAAGCGCCCTTGCTCCTCGGCGCCGATGTTGATCTCCATGGCCTCGAGCACGACGTCGGCATAAGTACGTGCGGTCAGCCCGGGGCCCATGTCCTCGACGATCACGAGCGCGAACGCGTTCGGGTCGAAACGCAGCGCCGCGAAACTCGCCTCGGGCACCTGGCCGGAGAAATCGATGTAGGTGTACGCGGCCTCCGACAGGTCGAGCCGGTAGTTGAGCTCCTGGCTCTCGAACGTCGTGACTCGCTGACCGGCGAACTCGGTATAGTCCACCGGGTCGGCTGCGAGTGCGGCGCCCATACACAGCACGAGCCCGAAAAGCAGGGTCCTGATCTTCTCCATAGGACCCTATTGTAACGGGGCCGCGACCCCTGACGACCGCTACCAGGTCTCAGACTGCACTTTGGCGGTCCCTCTTGTTATATAATCGCCCGCCATCGCCGGACTTTCGGCCGGCGGTTCACCCGTTTACCAGATCCGGAGCAGTGAGTTGAGTCGGGACCAGCAGTTCTTTGATAGGTATTCCCTCGTGATCGGCGTACTCGTCGTCTTCACCATCGCCATCTTCGTGCTGGCGATGGAGATGTCCGAACGCACCCAGGGTGTCTTCACGCGCGAGACAGCCGAGTACAAGGCTGCCGTTGCCGAGCGCATTCGGCCGGTCGGCCAGGTATACCTGCCCGGAGAAGAACAGGCGGCCGAGGCGCCAGTCGTCGAAGTCGTTGCCGAGCCCGAACCGGTCGTGACCGCCATGACCGGTCCGCAGGTCTACAATTCGGCCTGCATTGCGTGCCACAGCACGGGCGTCGGCGGCACGCCAATCGTTGGCGAAGTCGACCAGTGGACCGATCGCATCGCGCAGGGCATCGACGTGCTCTACGATCATGCGATCAACGGTTTCGATGGCGATGCGGAAACGCCGATGCTGCCCAAGGGCGGCCGCATCGACCTGTCCGACCAGGAAGTCCGCGACGCCGTCGACTACATGGTGGCCGAATCGTCCTAGGACCGCCGGTCCAGGCAGCGCAACGACAGCGCCTCCGCAACGTGCGGGGGCGCTATTTTTTTGGC
>JANQGP010000104.1 GCA_028277265.1 Woeseiaceae bacterium
GCCCGCGGCGCAAACGATTCGTTTCGTGAAAATCAACAACGAATCGGAGATCAGTACCGAGGCTATCCGGAAGCGGCTCGGAGTCAGCGAAGGGGACGCTCTGGATATCGAACGCATTGAGCAAGGAATCGCCGCGATCTATGGCCTTGATCTGTTCCAGCGGGTCGACTATCGAATCGAAAGCAGTGAATCCGACGTCGGTATCGAAGTCGACGTGATTCCCAAACACTGGGGTCCGAGTTATTTGCAATTCGGTCTCGAGTTGTCCGAAGACTTCTCGCAAGGGTCCGACTTCAACCTCGGAATTGCCTACCTTCGCACGGCGGTGAACAGCCTCGGCGGGGAGTGGCGAGCACAACTGGATCTCGGTGAACGCCAGGGTGTCAGCTTCGACTGGTATCAACCGCTCGATTCCGGATCACGCTTCTTCATTGACACAGGGCTAAGGGTCGTGCGACGTAATTTCCGGTTCTTCGAACAGGACGATGCCGTGGCGGATGTCCGGGTTGAAGGCTGGGGCGGCAGTTTTTCTGCCGGCGCTGAGATAGGTCAGTCCGGCGAATTCCGCCTTGGCTGGAACCGATTCACGGGCGATGCGGACGTAACGGTCGGTGCCGTGGGGTTCGATGATGACTCCGTGGAGATCGGGGAGTTCTATGGCGGACTCAGATACGACCGAATGGACAACGTGAATTTTCCGCGGCAAGGTGCCGCCGGTGGTATCGGTGCGTTCTGGTCACGCGAGGCTGCCGGTTCGCGCTCGAACTTCGAGCAATTTGCGGGCGCATTGTCCGTCGTCAGGAGCTGGGGCGAATACTCGGTTTTGGCGGGAATCGAGGGCGGCACGACGCCGGGCGACGACGCGCCTCTGGAGAGCCAGTTCCTGCTGGGCGGCCTCGGGCGCCTTTCCGGCTATGCCGCGAATCAGCATAGCGGGCAACACTACGGCCTGGCATCAGTCACCGCGTATCGGCGCCTGAGTCAAAATTTGTGGTCGCCGACTTATGCGGGTCTGAGTGTTGAAGCCGGCAATACCTGGAACGATTCTGATCTCGTAAGTACAGGTGACCTGCGCTTTGGCGGATCGGTCTTTGTCGGTACCGACACCCCTATCGGGCCGCTGTACCTGGCCTGGGGATGGGCGGAAGGCGGGAATAACACGGCTTACCTGTTTCTCGGCAATCCGTTCATCTCGGAAGGTGCCAGGCCGCTGGACTGATGTTGCACCTTTAGAAGACTGACAACCATGATCTGCAGAACATGATGGTGAGTTACGACGATCAGGTATCGCATTACGAAACAGTTACGGAGTCCAAATGAACCGAAACTACAATATCAACCTGGACGTGAAGTTTGACCCGACAGAATTGATCGACGTAGGGGCTTTGGCCGAAGAATGCACTGATCAATGGTTCAACCAAACGCTGACCAGGGTAAATGACAGCGTCGTCCGGTTGGGGGTAATCGAAGGCGAGTTCCATTGGCACAAGCACGACGATGACGACGAGTTCTTCTACGTCGTCTCGGGAAAGTTGAACATCGAGCTGGAGGACCGGACCATCGAGCTTGGTCCCAACCAGGGTGTAACCATACCGAAAGGCATGATGCATCGGCCCATCGCGCCCGAGAGAACAGTCATCCTCATGGTTGAAACGTCAGCAGTCCAGCCAACCGGTGACTAGCTCGGTAAACGCTGCCCAAACGGCAGGTCCTGACCCGCATTCGCCGTTTACCTCGAATTGAAGACCGCGCAAAGCGTCCAGACGCAATCGACGTCGATCGCCAGGAAATAACGGGCGGGTTTATCTACCGAAGCACTCCGTCTACCAGCCACGAAGTGGATAGGAATGAGCATATAAGGCCATGTGCGGGTGACCTATGTCATTAGATGGTAAGTACTTACCACAATTGGCTCGACATCACGTTTCAAGTATCTCATTTAATGTGTGAATGGAAGCCTCGATTAGGAATCCGCAGGGAGTGGGACGATAGTTGATCGAGATTGTGTGACGGGGATTGCGCTTGCCTCAACGCCCATCATTGTCATCGCGACGATCCTGTCATGCTTCGACTTGCAGCTATTGCCCGTCCTCTATATGCGATCCCGCAACATGATCCAGGCACAAGATTGCCCGCGTCACCGCCTACGTCGCAGTAGGCAACAGGGCGATCGAATCTAACGTCGGGTCGACGGACCGGCTCACCTACAAGTACGGAAGCTGCTCGGTATCTAGGATCGCATAGCCAGCGAATCCGTGGGGATTGAGATGAAGAACAGGATTGCTATTTCGTCAGTCGTTCTTGCGTTGCTCATGCCTGAGGCATGTGTATGGGCCTATGATGCCTGGATCCGGGTTAGAGAGCACACGTCCGCTGAAATCAACGTTGCGCAGGAAGACATCCTGGGTGACCAAATTGACATAGACACCGGCGTTCTATCGCTTTACACAGTCGACGTCTCTCTGCCCGGCAACAACGATTTGCCTGTTCAATTCGGTCGTCGAGTTGCGCCGTCCATCGATGGCGACCGCTATTGGACCGGTGAAATGCGCAATTGGTATTCCGACAAACCAAAGATCATCGGGGCGGCAACATGTAACGACTTCGACCCCGATCCCTCGTACTGGGATGATTGGGGCGGCGCGTACGTAAGCGTGCCCAATGAACCACGCAAACGGTTTTTTCCGCTCAAACCCAGTTACGCTCCATTCTACAAGCCGAATACGGAATACGTTACGAACGATTTCTGGATGATCGAGTGCGTCGGCCCAAATCAGACGTTTCTCGTAACGTCTCCTAGGGGAGTCAAGTATCATTTTGATGTTACCTGGAGTGACGACAAAGCCTACGCATCGTTGATTGAAGATGTAAATGGCAACTGGGTCAGGTACGAGTACGACACCAGTCACAGCATGTACCGACCGACGCGCATTCACAGCAGCGACGGGCGCGAAATCACGACGACACCCGTTTCCGGCGGTTCCAAGATCGGTCAGGTATCGGCAAACGGCCGAACCTGGACTTATTCCTACGGGTCGAACGGCGACCTAAGCACGGTCACGCTGCCTGACGGCCGAACGTGGACTCTCGGCGATACTAATGCGATCGACGATTACGAACACAACGCCAGTCGTCCGAACCTGACCATTGAGCATCCATCCGGCGTTAGCGGGTTGTTCGAATTCGACATCATCAAAAACGGCAGGACTTATGCACAAAGGAGAGACTTTGATTGTGACGATTGTGAATACAGAAAGTACTTCCGATCAAAGGCCGTGGTTAAGAAAACACTCACGGTTCCAAATGCGGGAACATACGTTTGGGACTATGAGTACGAAGAAGACCTGGGTTCATACAGAACGGAGCCTGAACTTCACCCCACAAAATACCGGACGATTACCGATCCGAACGGCGACAAGACAAAGCACTATGTTCGCCGCCGCTGGGATTACTTCGAAGGCCTGATTGTCAAGACCGAAGTATTCAATGCGGGAAGCGCGGTACCCGTGGAGACGACTGAATTCGCCTACCGCCAAGGCGCGAAAGTCGGCTACGCGTCGGATTTCGTGAAAACAAGCAACAGTCTAGTACACGAATATCAAAGGCTGTTGATACAAAAGACCGTTACGCGTGGCACCGACATCTACACCACGAACTACACGTACGCTGGCATTAACACCAGTGCTACCGGATGGGGTTCCCCGGTGCAGATTGATGAGAGCAGCAATGTAAGCACTGGCACGCGCACGACCGCCGTGGAATACGAGACCGAGCGGGATGACTGGGTTATTGGTTTGGTCGAATCGGTCACCAAAAACGGCGTCGAATTCGAGCGAAATGGCTATGACACCCTGGGGCGCCGAGTATGGACGGATCGCTTCGGTGTTCGTGATGAAACTCTGGCCTACCATACCGCCGACCCACAAAAGGGTGCAGTGTCATGGTCCAAGAACGGACTGAACCAAATCACTTACTATAGAAATTGGCATCGCGGACAACCTCAAGAAGTCGAACGCCCCGACGGTGTCAAGGTTTATCAGACAATAGACAACAATGGTTGGGTCACGAGCGAGACCGACGCCAACGGGAATGTCACCGGCTACTCATACAACAGCGTCGGTTGGCGGACCGCGGTCAACTATCCAAGTGGCTGGGCCGATACGTCGATATCGTATTCGAGCTTGGGCAATGGGCTTGTTCAGACAACCAGTAGGGGAACAGAGCGCGTCACGACCACCTACGATGGGCTGCACCGACCGATATTGGTTCGGCGTCAGGCCCTGAGTGGTGGCGGTGGCAACATCTATGCCGCGACCGAGCACGACCATCTTGGCAGGATCACGTTTCTGTCGTGGCCGTCAGCATCGAGCAACCCGACCGCAGGCACTACGACCAGTTACGACGCGCTGGGTCGAATAACGTCTGAATCTGAAACGGTATCACCGTTCGCTACCACATCGTACGAATACCTGAACGGCAACAAGACCAGAGTAACGGATGCACTCGGCAATTCTACGACATCCACATTCAGCGGCTACGGCAACTCAAGTGACGGAAACATTGTCAAAATCGAACAACCTCTTGATATTACTACCGAGCTTTCGTACGACTTGAATGGTTACCTGACGAGCGCGCGCCAACACGGATCACACAACGGATACGTCGTCGATCAGACACAGCACTACTACTACGACAGCCGATATCGCTTGTGCCGACATTCGGTGCCCGAGTCAAACGACACTTTGTACGAGTATGACCTGGCCAATCAATTGGTAGGTACGGCGCGAGGACAGAGCCCCGGATCAGGGTGCGCATCGCTGCCGGTAAATGCAAAGATCCAAAACGTCTACGACTCTATCGGCCGACTGTCACAGATCAACTATCCGGACAGTTCGCCCGATATTTCATTTAACTATGATGGAAATGGCAACACGACCAGCGTCGCGCGTGGAACGACGAATTGGACCTACGCGTACAATGGCCTGAATCTTCTAACATCAGAAACCCTGGTCGTAGACGGCCGAACTTACTCGACATCGTATCAATACAACTCCAATGGCTTTCTCAATCAGCAGACGACGCCAGCAAGTCGAGTGATAACGTACGCGCCGGACGGTCTTGGCCGTCCGACGTCACTGATCGCAGGTAGCACGACATATGCGTCAGCGATTACGTACCACCCTAACGAGTACCTGAAATCTCTGAACTATGGCAACGGTCATGCTCTAACGACGACTCAGAATCCGCGCCTGCAATTGGCGACACTGATCGTCCAAAAAGGGGCGACCAAGGCTGTCAGCCTGAACTACGATTACGACGCAGTGGGCCGAGTCACTCAGATTAATGACTTAGCGGTGTCCGGCAACAACAAGTCGCTCACGTACGACGCCGTCAACCGACTTACGTACGCCACAGGTTCATGGGGTACGGCGGCCTATACGTATGACTCTCTCGGAAATCTACGCCGGAAATCGGTTGGATCTCGGTTGGTGCAGACTCAATACAACGGGTTAAACCGGTTAACAAGCGTAAGCGATACCGGCAGCGGCGGTGCGTGGAAACCGTATTCGTACGACGCCCGTGGAAATGTCACGAGCAATACGCGACTGTCATTTACCTACGACCTTTCCAATCAGCCTACGGCGATATCGGGCGATGCATCAGGCTCTTTTTCCTACGATGGGCATCATCGTCGGGTCAAACAGAACCTCGACGGGGAGACGATCTACTCGGTCTACAGTAAGAACGGCACGTTGCTCTATCGAGACAATATCACCACCAACAAAGCGACGGACTATCTGAGAGTGGCTACTACTCAAGTAGCCCGAATCGAGAACTCAGCTATCACATACACACACGGCGACCACCTTGGATCGCCAATATCGGCAACAAACACGGCCGGTACGGTCCTGTGGCGTGAGAATTACCTTCCGTTTGGTGAAAAGACACTGGATCCCAGTGGCAATCAAGATGATGAAGGGTTTACGGGGCACATCTCCGATGCTGCGACCGGTCTGACCTACATGCAAGCACGATACTTTGATCCGGTCATTGGCCGATTCATGGCCGTCGATCCTGCACAGTTCGCCGCAGACCAACCAATGTCGTTCAATCGGTATTCCTACGGCAACAACAACCCGTACAGCTATCAAGACCCAGACGGGCGTGTAGCGAAGTTGCTCAAAGCATCGTACAACGTGTTCAAGCGCTGGCGTAAGAGCGGTGACTTGAAAGGTGCAATCAAGGACGAAGTAATCAATTTTGTCGACAACGTCTCTACGCTTGCGGATGGGCAGCTGACAGTGGATGATGCGTTCGCCGCAATCGACATCGTGACGGGTTTCGGCGGAGAAGCCAAGAAGATAACCAACGCCGTCACATGTTGTTTCGTCGCCGGGACCCTGGTAGACACCGAAGACGGTTTGCGTCCGATCGAAGAAATCGCCATTGGGGATTTGGTGTGGGCACAGGACGTCGACTTGGGTACCACTGAATTGAAGCCTGTAACGGATCTGATACATCGGCACGCAAGACAGATCTGGATTGTTGAATTGGCTGCCAACGACGGGAGCATCGTTCAATTCGAGACCACCGATGATCACCCTTGGTGGATAA
This sequence comes from Woeseiaceae bacterium, assembly GCA_028277265.1. Taxonomy (GTDB): domain Bacteria; phylum Pseudomonadota; class Gammaproteobacteria; order Steroidobacterales; family Woeseiaceae; genus UBA1847. The sequence goes on from JANQGP010000104.1 coordinate 6,616, forward strand.
CGGATGCCGGATGGGTGGACACGGTTGATCTTGCAGTCGGTATGTTGGCGACTACGCGAGACGGCCTTGAGGTAAGGGTGGTTCATGTTGAGAACACTGATCGAACTGCACCAACCTTCAACTTGACAGTTGCAGATTTCGAAACATATTTTGTGGGCGACGAACGGGTGTTGGTGCATAATTGCCCCGCTTATCCGCCAGGCGGTAGGAAAGGTGCGTACGGAAACCCGTCGAACTCGGCTGCGGCCCGCAACGCGAGAGCCGAAGCAGAGGGTAAACCCTGCCCGAAATGTGGGAATACAATGGAGTCTGGCACACCGCATGCGCCCCAAGCTCAACACAACCCGGCCCTTTCGGACCACTTCAATGAGCACGGCGGAAAGGATATGACATCTTCGCAACGCCGCGAATGGGCTAGAAGTGAAGACGCAATTGATGGTGCAAACTGCCGGCGATGTCAGGGACAGGAAGGTGTGGAGCAACGTGAAAAATACCGGTTTTTCGAGCATGACGATGACTAGTAGCGAGTTGTCCAGCGATATCGTTTTCGCGAACATGAAGAAGAACGGCTGGCGTCAATTAGAATCAATAGCACCGTTGGACAGAGTATCTGAACTCGATACTCGGTTCAGGTTCATGCTGTTCGAGCGACAGCAAGAGTTTGTTCTAATGTCCGATGGCTGTCGGCGCAAGAGGAAGATCGAGCACGATCTTGACGAGTATTTAATTGCAGTCCCCGTCGACAGCCGTGAGTTTTTCATTGAGCTCGCAAACTATGTTGCTTTCTATCACCTGACACGCGGCGCGTTGTACCCGGCATCAGCATATTCATTGGGTAGTTCATTCATCGAGGATAGTCCTTTTGATGACCTCCTTGTTGCATCTCCCTACTTCCTGACGGAAACCGACTATCCGATTATGGAAGGACCGAGTAGACTGTACTTGAATTTCTGCTTGCCGGTTTTTGCGCATGAGAGAGAGTGGGCGGAGAAGCGGCTTTTCTATGGCATCGATGGTGCTATTGGGGAACACAAAGTAAGCTTCTTCGCTGACACGGAGCGCGGTTCGTTTCTTTGATTTGACGTTAGATAGTTAGGCACTGCCCATCGTTCGCCGTGTCGCTAGGGAACGCAGCTCGCTATCGATTCACGACGCGCGAATGTCGGGCATGTTGGGCCACTGAAGCAAAGTACTACGCCTCAGACCTCCAGAAGATTAAGGCGGGAATAATACGGCTTACCTGTTTCTCGGCAATCCGTTCATCTCGGAAGGTGCCAGGCCGCTGGACTGATGTTGCGCCTCTACCAGACTGACAACCATGATCTGCAGAACATGATGGTGAGTTACGACGATAATCTGGATCAGAAATCCCGGAGCCGGTCAATGAACCGTGGGCTGGCAGCCTATTGGAAGACGATTGACCCGCATTGATACGTAGAAACGGTACAGTGGATTGAACGGATGACGACTAGAAGGTGCCGATCAAAAGACAATGGTGGCCAATACAAGCACACTCGACTTCTCTGCTCAATTCGGTAGCCAGGATGCGGCAGATTCGATTTTGCCGCACTTCCGAGCCCTGAAATCCGCGGCCAAGGGTGTTGAATTGGAGGGGACTCCGTTTCAACAGGTCGCTTTCATCCTTCGAGTAGACGGAGAACACCAGCAATTCGGATTTGCGGGTGCGGACCACGTTGACATCGATGGGCTCAACTATGTATCAGTCGATATAGGAGTTCCTTCCGAAGTCTACGTCGGGCGACGCGAAGACGTAATTGCACGATTCGTTTCAAACGCGATGAGATCCGGATTGGATTTGCTGGCCGAATCAGATGATAAGAGACTGTCGAAAGTTAACTTCGATAACCTTCGACAGGGTGTTGAACGGATTTGCAATGCGTACGAGCGATCGATGAGCGAAAGAAGCCATTTGGAGGAGTAGGCATGCGCGATTCATTGGGCCAATGCCAGGTTGGCAGAGTCGGAACTTGGTCTTTACGACATTTTGATCGTTAGTTCCAGCGATGCCTGTCCCCCCTACAAATTCGTCCGTGTTAATTGTTCTGGAATTTTTCGTCGTAGCCTATTAGCGTCGAGAGATTGACCGGCTCCGGGATTTCTTATCCGGGTTGAGAGTTAGTATCCGGCATGATTTTACGTTGTCACAGGGGTGAAGAGATGCAGCGGAAACGGTATGTCGAAACCGGGTCAAACTGGACTATGATCGGCCGTCTCTTCCCACCTTGTTAGCCGCTCGAGCGGCTGTTCCTATCGGGGCTGATTTGCTTTCGATTCTACTGAATTTCGCTATTTCGCTGCTCCAGACTCGCCGGCGTGGCGGGTCATTCAATTTCCGAGCCAAGGCATTGCTGGAGCACGTCGACATTGTGGCGGCCTGGATCATGAGTACGACCGGCAGGCCGCCTAGGATGAATATACGGGAGGGACAAGCCGGCACGGCAGCCCGTGCCAGCTACATCTTCCCTATTTCCCGGGGACAATTCGAGTCAACGTCACCGGCACGTCGGCCGGTCCGTCAGGTACGAATTCGTCCGCATTCTCGACCGGGTCCGGACAGGTGAGGGGCGTCGGAAACGGCGGCATTTCGGGACAAGGCAGGTAGGAGGCACTCATCATGCCCTCGACACGGTTTCTGTCGATCACCCGCAGCTTGAATTGAACCCTATTCCACCGGAACGCCTCCCCCGTTTCCCCCTGAGCCTCAAGATAGAGTGACGTCGCCACAATCTTGTTGGAGCCGTAACGGGATTTGAACTTCCACGCGCCGTACTGCGGCGTCGCAAACGTCGGAATGAACGAATCCGCAGCAAAATCACCGGCGTCGGAGATCATGAAGGTTCGGTCACGGTGAATCTGCATCAGCCCCGATAGGAACAGTCCCTCGAACGGCGGGGCGAAAGGTCCCGCATCGAGGGCGAGGAACCATGTGCCGACGATATGGCGCCCGGAGACGCGATCCTTGGCGTGCACTTGCGGGGCGATAACGAGGGTGGTTAGCGCCAGCGCGACGGCCGCGACGCCCAATCGACCCGCCAGGAATGCCCCAGTTCTGTAAAGTCTCCTTTTCATTTTCTGTCTCTCCTGTGTTGGTTGTCCGAGTCACGCGATTTCCCGCGTGACAGGTACTTGATAAGGGCTAAAGGCGCGCGCGGTCCCGAACGCAACGCGACAGCAAGCCGAGCGTTTCGCGAACGCGTGTGACTACTGATATTTCAGTGACTTATGCCGCCGCCTGCCGATTTTGTCTTCGTAACGTATTGCGACTAAGCTTCAGTAAGAGGGGAGAGCATTGAGGCAGGATTTCTACATCGGCGACTCGCTGGTCCAGCCGCAGCTGAACATCGTCCAGAGTCGTGGCAAATCGACACGTGTGAAACCTCGGTCGATGGCCGTGCTCGTTCATCTCGCCCAGGCCAAAGGCGAGGTCGTCCCGAAAAAGGAGCTGATGGACGCGGTATGGGGTCAGTCCGTCGTGACCGAAGACGTCCTGACCCAGTCGATCGTCGAGCTACGCAAAGCTTTTGACGACAGTGCCGGCGAGCCGAAGATCATCGAGACCATTCGCAGGGTCGGATTCCGCCTACTGCAGCCGGTTACCGCGGCAGGTTCATCACCCCGAAAGGCTTCATTCTTCGGCGCACTCGTGCGGCGCAAGGTACTGACTCTCGCTGTTGCCGTCATGGTCCTCGTCGGCGGGGCGATCGCGTACGTCCTGAACGTGCACTTGGCAGAAGCGCCGGTCGAGCACACTGCCCCGTCCGTTGCCGTTTTGCCCTTCGTCAATCTGAGTGATGAACAGGACACGGACTATTTCTCCGACGGCTTGTCCGAGGAGATCCTGAACACGCTGGCCCGGATTCCCGGATTGCGGGTGCCGGCGCGAACGTCTTCGTTTGCGTTCCGCGGCCGCGACGAGGATATCCGCGTGATCGGCAACAGCCTGAACGTCGCTACCGTGCTCGAAGGTAGCGTGCGCCGCTCCGGGCAGCAGATCCGTGTTGCTGCGCAACTGGTTGACGCAAGTACCGGCTACCAGATCTGGACGGAGACCTACGACTACGAACTCGCGGACGTATTCGCGGTGCAGACCAGCATCGCGAATTCTATCGTCGATGCGCTCAGCGTTCAGCTTGGCCAGGAAAGGCGGCCCCGGTCGTTGGCAGGAACCGCAAACTCCGATGCTTACCAGCTCTTCCTGCTCGGGCGGCATCATCTCGACAACCGGCTCGGTGACTGGCTGAGCGATGCCCGCAAGGCTTTCAACCTGGCCATCGAAGTGGATCCGCTCTTCGCGCGAGCCTATTGCGGGCTCGCCGATACCTATCTCATCTACAGCGAAACGCCGGCCGCGCTGTCGCGAGCCGACTCGACGCCCTTCGAGGAGGCGCTCGAACTGGCCGGACAGGCGATCGACAAGGCACTTAAGCTGGACCCGGAACTGGCGGACGCCTATTTCTCCCGGGCCGCCGTTGCCGCTGCGCGTTCCGAACTCGCCGCCGAGGAGGAAGACCTGCGCAAGGCCATCAGCCTCAATCCGTCACTCGTTCGTGCCTGGCTCGAACTCGGTGTGAATCTCATTGCGCAACATCGGCCAGCCGAGGCACATGGCGCATATCGCAAGGCCATTTCGCTCGATCCGTTGAACCCGCAGGCTGCCGCCCGCATGGCTAGCCTGACGGCCGCCCTCGGAGACTATGATTCTGCCGTGTCCTACCCGATCCGATTGCTCGACGGCGGTCTTCGCTCACCGCTGACGTTCGAGGCGCTCGTCGACATCAATCGCGCATACGGCCGCTTCGACGAACGCGTGCGCTGGGGACGGGAACTGGTTCGGGTGGCACCAACTCGCGCCGGCGGCCTCGCGGAACTTGCCGATGCCTACCTCGAGCTCGGCGAGTTCGACCTGGCCGAGCACTGGGCAAGACGCGTCGAAGACATCTCGCCCATGCAAGCCGTTAAGGTCAGGTCCAGACTCTATGCTGCGCGAGATGATGTCGTCGGCATAGCGCGGCTGGCTCAGTCCGCACTGCAGTACGACCCGCCGAAAGAAGGTGTGCGCCTGACGCCGGCCCAGTCGTCGGTACAGGGAATCGTGGGAATCAGTTACGTGATGAACGGGCAGTACGATCAGGCAATAAGCGCTTTCGAACGGGTACGGTCGGAAAGCCCGACTCTCAATCGTCGCTCGCCCGAGCTCCCGTTGTTTGCGCTGAATTGGCTCATCCTGTCTCACTTCCGCGCAGGCAACGACGAAGCTGCAGCCGAACTTCTGCAAACAGCGAGTTCGATGGCGCAACATACGCTGAACCAAGGCTATGGAAAATATCCGCCGTTCCTGTGGGAGTTATCGCTTATGCGTGGCCTCTCGGGTCGTGATGAGGAAGCAATGCAGTTGTGGCAGGATGCAGTGGCAATGGGTTGGCGCCATTACTTCCTGCAGGGCCGCGACCACTATCCGCCCCGGCAAGCTCTTGGGGACAACGCCGCTTTCGACGAGGTCATGCGCAAGGTGCAGACCGACCTGGCGGCGATGCGGCAAACGGTGAGGAACAACGGCTGGGCCGAGTCGCCGGACGAGTTCTTCGCTCGCGATCAGATCACGATCAGCGGTGCCAGGTGACGTCGACTCCCCAGGTGAGCGGCTCGCCCCAGGACTGCAGGTTGTAACCGAACGCGCCGAGACCGACGACGCCAAGCAGGTACCGTTCGTCCGTCAGATTCCTGCCCCAGAGCGCCACCTCCCAGTCTCCGTCAGGCGACGAGAACGAGATCCTGCCATCGAGGAGGCCGTAGGCGTCCTGCGCGAGAAGCGGATTGTTCGAGGTCTCGAAGAACACGTCGTCCTGATAGTGGTAGTTTGCCTGTAGCGCCAACGTTCCTCTCTCGAGTTCGAACGACTTGAGCAGCATGCCGTTCAGGCTGAAGTTTGGTGCTCCAACCAGCTTGTTGCCCGAGAAGTCTTCGCCGACGTCGGTCTGGTAGTCCTTGAGTTCGGTATCGAGCAGCCCTATGCCGAGGCGCAACTCGAGGCTGTCCGTCGGTATCGCGAGCAACTCCAACTCGGCGCCAAGTACGCGCGCATCGGCGGCATTGGTCAGAATCTCTCTCGGGATGCCGCCTGAAGTCTGCCGCGTGAACACCTGTAGGTCCTGATAGTCGGTGTAGAAGCCGGCCGCGTTGATGCCAAGCTTGCCGTCCAGCCTGCTCCACTTGTAACCGAGTTCGATCGTCGCGAGCGTTTCTTCGTCAAATGGCGGTACTGATCCCGGATCCAATGCCACAGCACCGTTGAAGCCACCGCTCTTGAACCCCGATGTCGCACTCACATACATGAGATTGTCCGCCCGGTCGCGATACTCGATTCCGAGCTTCCCGGACAGGTTGTCGGAACTAACCGAATCGCCGAGATCGACGAGCGGGATCGTAAATGCCGGCTCGGTCAGGGCATCGAGCCGCACGATGTCGCGCTTTTCGTCCGTGTAACGCAGCCCAGCGACGAGCGTGGTGCGCTCGGAGAGCGCGTAATCGAGCTGTCCGAACAGCGCGGTGCTCTCCAGGTCCTGGTCGATGCGTGTATTGACCATGATGACCAGGCGCGATGGATCGAAGCCGAATATCGGTCGCAGTTCCCGAAACGCGTCGTTGGTCTGGTCGATCGAAATTGACTGGTCCAGATAATAGGCGCCGACGATCCAGCGGTGCGTCGAATCCGGTGGCGATGTCAATCGAAACTCCTGGCTGAACTGTTCCGTGCTATCGAGCCAGTCGATATGCAGGACCTGATTCGGGCTCGCATCCGTGTCGGGGCGAACATCACGATCCGTTTTCGACACCGCCGAGATTGACGTGAACCCGAGATCGTCCAGCCGCGAAGAAATGGTCAGGTCCGCGCCCGTCATGTCGACTTCCTCATCGCCGCGACGATCCCATCGGCCCGCGTTCGGATCCGAGTCATCAATGTAGCCGAACAGGTCGCTGCACGTTCCGACGATGCCGGGCGTGGCACACAGGGCGGGTGTGCCGGCCGCCACGGAATCGGGGTCCATCAGACCCTGGTTCGTGTACTGCCTCGCCTGCGCGTCATTGCTCCCACCGTGCAGTTTCAGTGACACCGTGGTGTTGTCGGTCGGCGCATAGTCGAGAATCAGCCGCGCCGCCCAGTTGCCGACTTCGGCGTCGTCGGTATCGAGATGACGATTGCGCATGTAGCCGTCGCGCTGGTTGACGACGAAGGCCGCCCGCACGCCGAAATTGTCGCTCGCGGGGCCGCCAATCGCGCCTTCGAACGTGCGCCCGCCGAAACGACCGAAACCGAGCCGCAGCGAGGTTTCCAGTTTCTCCCCGGGCCGGCGCGATATGAAATTGATGGCTCCGCCTGTTGTGTTGCGGCCATACAGCGTGCCCTGGGGGCCGCGCAGAACTTCAATGCGTTCGAGATCGAAGATCGGGAACAGCTGGCTCGCGGGTGCCCCGAGGAAGGCCTCGTCCGAGTACATGGCGACCGATCCGCTGGTCAATGCCGTATCGTCGTTGACGCCAACGCCACGCATGAAGACCTGCGGGTTGGATTTGCTGAACACCGACTTTATCTGCAGCGTCGGCACCAGGCGCGCAAGTCCCGTCGGATCGTCCACGCGACTGGCGACGATGTCATTACTGTCCAGTACCGTGATCGCGATACTGACATCGCCCAATGACTGTTCCCTGCGCTGAGCCGTTACGATGATCTCATCAACGAAGCCGGATTCGTCAGCCCCGGTCTTGCCGGTCTGCGCCTGCGCGGCAGACACCAACACAAGTACCAGGCCGATTGCAGAAGAAATGGGATTCCTGGTTTTCATCTCATTCACCCTGGTTGTCGTCCGGCGCCCCGAACGGCGAGTAACCGAGTTGCGTCAGGAGCGCGAGGTTGTCCCACAGGACCCAGAACTCGGCGATGTGATCGCCCTCGATCCTGAACATTGCATGCATGTCGACGGCGACCGTGATGCCGGTCGCCTCGATCGGGCCGACCGGGCTGATGTGCTTGCCGCTGAACTTGCCGATCAGCGCGACCCGGTTGCCCTCGGAGATAATCGTCTCCACATCGACCCTCGCCCCCTGGAAGGTGCTTGCATCCTGCTCCAGGAAAGCCCTGAGTTCGTCAAGGCTCGTAATGACGAGCCCGGGTGTCGACGGGCTGTGACGAACTACGTCAGCTGCAACAATCTCGTCGAGCTTTGCGAAATCGTGATTGTTCGTGACCTCGACGAATTGCTGCACCAGGTCCTTGTTGCTGTCGGCGTCGGGGTTGCACGCCACCAGGTAGACAGTTGCAAACGCCAGGAACAGGTGTGTTTCGAACAATCGCTTGTAGTTCATCTGTCACTCCTCTCGGTGCGATCGAGCACTCGCTCCAGGTTCTGTTGCACGACGTTGCCGATGCCGTCGCAGGCTGGGTCGCACTGGCCGGCCAGGTACTTCGCCCGCTGCAGGTCCCGGGCGGCGCCCAGATAGTCACCGGTCACGGCACGCACGACGCCACGATTATTGAACGCTGAAGCATCGGCTTCCTTGTGGGCAACTGCGCGGTCACAGTATCGCGTGGCCGTGTCGTACTCCCGGTTCATTGCGTGCGCCACACAGAGATTCTGCAGGACCGCCAGACTGGTCGGGGCGGCGGCCGACCGCGATTCGGCCGTCAGGATGCGGATGGCCTCGTCGATGTTTCCCGCCTCGATCTCGGCACTACCGGGAGCATCGTCCGCCGCGGGCCGCAATTCCCACGAATCCGCATTGGCGGCTGTCGCAAGCAGCAGGATAGCTGTCAGGGTCCCCGTCCTGCGCCAGAGTCTGATCATCATGCTGCCTCTCCCGAGGGGCGTCGGTTGATGTGGATATCATGGAATACCGTGACTTACTGAATCCCGAGCGGAACCCGAACGCAACCCGAGCGTCGCAAACAAACTGTGGGAACCCAGGTCTTTCAACGTGGGGCGACGTAGCAGCCTTGCTAGGCCTATTTGCAGTATCATGGGCTTCGGGTGGCGCAGGACAGGAGTGGTGCCGTTACGGATCGGCGAGAAAATGAGAGTCGTCTGATGGAGACCAGGACCGTGGTCGTTGAAGAAACGCCCGAACGGGCCGCTGCGTCGATCTCGGCTGCGCTGGACTTTCTGCGCGTCGAGGCGGACGCGGCCGGGCTGGCCGAGGTCGGCGACCTGATTCAACAGGCATCGGAGAAAGCCAGGAAGCACAGTGCGCCGCTATCGCCCGAGGCGCAGCCAGCGAGTGCGGCGACACTCGAAGACGTGTGTAGGGCGATTGTCGGGCTGCCCGACGAGTACCGCACAGCGCTGGTGTTCAGAAAGGTCTATCGGCGCTCGTATGAGGAGATTGCGGTCGACTGCAGTGTGTCGGTCGATATCGCAAAAGCCCGGGTTATGGAGGGGTTCCAGCTACTGCGGGCTTCGCCTACCTTACGCGGTACGGCAGGAAACCGCTGAATTTCTCACCCAGCGCCAGCGCGAGTTTGTTCAGGTTCAACAAGGCCGGGTTTCTTTCGCCGCGCTCGATGCCGCCGACATAGGTCCGGTCCAGGCCAGCCTCATCGGCAAGTTCTTCCTGCGTCCAGCCGTGAGCGTCGCGGGCGGCGCGCACGCGCCGGCCGAATTCACGTAATACTTCCCGCTCTTTCGCCGTATAAGCCATCCCGATAATGATCGTCGCTGATGGCTATAAGTCCACGGACTATAAGTAGCATTTTCGGATTCGAGCTGATAGGGTGTTGAGTGTGTAGCCGCGAACAAGTCTACGGAACGTCCCTATGTCCGACGCAGATCGATCGGAAGCCCTGTTTCATGAGCACCGCGATCGTTTGATGCGTTTTGCACGGCACCTGGTGGGCGTTGGCGCGGATGCCGACGACCTGGTTCAGGAGACCTTTCTGAGAGCGCACAACTAC
>JANQGP010000116.1 GCA_028277265.1 Woeseiaceae bacterium
CCAGGACCAGGTCGACCGGACTCTGGCCGAACTGGGACTGCCGATCACGGCACTGTTCTCGACCCTCGGCCGCACTGCGGCGCGAGGCCTCGAGACGCAGTTCACGGCCTACAAGATGCGTGAAGTCTTCGACCAGCTCATGGCCAATCTGAAGAACGGCGATACAGCAACGGCAAACATGGAGAAGTTCGACCCGGCCACCTGGCCGGCCGAGGCCCGGGGCGTTGGCTACGGCGAGGCGCCGCGAGGCGCGCTCGGTCACTGGATCCAGATCAAGGACACGAAGATCGACAACTACCAGTGCATCGTGCCGACGACCTGGAACGCGTCCCCGCGCGATCAGGCCGGCAACATCGGCGCCTACGAAGCCGCGTTGCTCGGTACGCCCATGGCGAATGCGGAGCAGCCGCTGGAGATCCTGCGTACGATTCACAGCTTCGATCCCTGCCTTGCGTGCTCGACCCACGTCATTTCGCACGACGGCAGGGAACTGAGCACCGTCAAGGTTCGATAGGAGGTCAAACATGGCATTCAGCAGATCAGCGCCAATGAAGATCGACTACACGGACCAGGTGTACGTATTCGAAGGTCCGGTTCGACTGTGGCACTGGGTGCATGCACTGTGCATCCTCGTCCTGGCCGGTACGGGTTACCTGATCGCCAGCCCGTTGCCGTCGATGCCCGGGGAAGCCAGCGACAACTTCGTCATGGGCTATGTCCGGCTGATCCACTTCTCGGCAGCCTACGTCATGACGATCGGTTATCTCGTGCGAATCTACTGGGCGTTCGTGGGCAACCATGTATCCCGTGAGCTGTTCATCGTTCCGATCTGGAGCCGTGACTGGTGGCAGCGCGTCTGGCACGAGATCAAGCTGTACCTGTTCCTGACGAGGAAGGTCAGCAAGAACATCGGGCACAACCCGCTCGCGCAGATCTTCATGTGGTTGGTCAACGTTGCGTTGCTCATCTTCATGATCTGTACCGGATTTGCGCTGTACAGCCAGGGAGCCGGGCCGGACCACTGGTCCGACGCGATGTTCGGCTGGGTGTTCGCGCTCGAGCCGAGTTCACAGACGGTGCGGATGTGGCATTTCTTCGGCATGTGGATCATGCTCGTGTTCGCCATCGTTCACATCTACATGGTTATCCGGGCCGAGTTCATGTCGCGGCAGAACGGCGTCAGCTGCATGATCGACGGCTACCGGCGATTCCGTGACAAGGGTCCGCGAGACCTGAAATGACCGAATCGGCCGTCAACCGGGCGGATGCCGATCCCGGTGCTTTCGAGACGCTGGTCCTCGGGATCGGCAACATACTGTGGGCGGACGAAGGTTTCGGTATCCGGGCCGTCGAGGCCCTGAACGAACGCTACGCATTCCCGACCGACGTGCGCATCATGGATGGCGGCACCCAGGGCATCTTCCTCCTGCCATGGATTCGCAGCGCAAAGCGGCTGTTGATTTTCGATGCCGTCGACTTCGGTCTTGCACCGGCGACGCTCAAACTGGTACGAGGCGATGACGTTCCGCGCTACATGGGCGTCCGCAAAGTGAGCATGCACCAGGCCGGTTTCCAGGAAGTACTGTCGTCGGCGGAGTTGTCGGGTGACCTGCCGGCGGACATCGCACTGGTCGGCGTTCAACCGGAGCTCCTCCACGACTACGGGGGCAGCCTGCGCAAGAGCGTGCGCGCCAGGATCGGGGACGCCGTCGAGCTGGCATACAGCGTTCTGCGAGATTGGGGTGTGCCGGCGCAGGTTCGGGCGTCGGGCACGAGTATCGAACCCGTCGGGCCGGACGAGCTCGGCATCAAGGACTATGAAGAAGGCCGGCCGGTGGTCGGGGAACAGTGCCGATGAGCCATCCACTGATTCAGCGGCTCGTCGACGAGCTGCACTACGTCGAGGTGACCGTCGCCAGCCACGACGAGTTCGTTAACCAGGCGGGTATGAACGTCCTGTTCTTTCCCGGGGATCCCGAGGTCGCGAAGGATGCCACCGACGTGGCCGTCGTGTTGCCGGAACTGGTCGACCGATTCGACGGACGGCTGCGCCCGGGCATCGTGATCGATACCTACGGCGACGGCAAGACACTGAAGCGGCACTATGGATTCAGCGCTTACCCGTCACTCGTTTTCGTCCGCTCCGGCGACTATGTCGGCACGATTACGCGCATTGCCGACTGGGCGGAATACCTCGAGAAGATCAGCAGCTTCTTCGACGCAGCCGCCAGCAGGCCGCCGGGCTTCAGTATTCCCGTCGTTGGCGGCTGAGCACGGGCGGGCACAGGAGGAAAACAGCATGTCGATCGACGAGATTCCCGTACGCCTGATCGGACCCGGCAGCCAGCCCGATTCCGGGAAAGAGCTGCGCTACATCGACATGCCGCACGACATGGCGACGTTCAGTGCGCCGCTGATGCCCGAGCCCGAGGCCGTCTCGCACCTCGCAGGAGCGCGGGAAGCCATGCAGTGGCTGGCCGAGGCGCTGGCGGTGTTCGCCCCCGGGCAGCCGCCGCAGCTCGCCAACCTGACCGGCCTGGACGCCGAGAATCGCGAACTCGTCAACCAGATTCTGGGGGAGGGCGAGATCAGCATCGTCAGTTCCGGCGACGTGCCGGCGCGCTGCCAGGAGTCGGTGCTGGCCGGCGTCTGGCGCACGCTGTATTTCGACGATGAGCAACGCGTGATTGGCGACCTCCTCGAGGTCGCGATGACGCCGCACGTGCTGGCTGCGCCGATCGGGGATGGCGAGCCCATCGACACGTCGTTGCCGGATACCGACGCCCCCGGTCTCAATGCGGTCCCCATCCTGGTCGAGTTGCTGGCGCACCTGGACGCGTATGCCGGCGGCGGCAGGCAGCATTCGATCAACCTCAGCCTGCTGCCGATATCCGATGAGGACGCGGGGTTTCTCGACTCCAGGCTTGGCCGCGGACCGATCGATATCCTCTCGCGCGGCTACGGCAAGTGCCAGATCATAAGCACCTGCACGCCGAACGTCTGGTGGGTGCGTTACTACAATTCGATGGGCACGCTGATTCTGAATTCGCTCGAGGTGGTTGCCCTGCCCGAGGTCGTCGTCGCGGCCGAGGAGGACCTGCGCGACTCGGCCGCGCGCCTGCAGGAAATACTGGCGCCGTACTGGCAGGATGAGGCATGACGGACGGCCGCGGGATACAGCGTGAACTGAGCGACGACGCGAGGCTGGAGTGCCGCATCTGCTGGCACGTTTACGATCCTGCTGAAGGCGATCCGCTCTACCAGGTCGAGCCCGGAACGCCGTTTCGTGCACTGCCGGGTTTCTGGCGTTGCCCGGAGTGCGACGCGGAACCGAGCGCCTACATTCCGACCAGCGAGTGACATGGGCGTCGGCGTTCCGCAGCTGGTCGACTACTATCGCAAGGTATACAGGGATCGGTTCCGCGATCTGCCGATCGTCAATTCGAAGCTCGAGATCGAGGCGGTCGGCTTTCGCAAACTGGAAGAGCACGAACTCGGCGTGCTGATCACGCCGTGGTTCATCAATCTCGTGCTGCTACCCGGCTCCGATCGCTGGCGGAACCGGACCCAGGGCAGCATCGCCGGCATTGTCCTTCCGGGCGGTGAGCTCGATTTTACGGTCGCTCATGACGATGAGCTGGGCACGATCCTGAGTGCGGCGCTGTTCGGCACGGTCGCGGATTTTCCCGGCCAGGCATTGGCTCGCGATATCGCTCGGGAGACCTTGCGACTGCTCTTCACCCGGACCGGGGAAGTCGGTAGAGGACCGGGAAAAACGATGTCGCGGCGTGAATTGCTGAAGCAACTGGGTGGTGTGTTGGGCGATGCGAAACGTGTAACGGACGCGTGACGACAATCTGACACAACTGTTACGGACCACGGCATTGCGTCATCGCATTGTCATGGCGTTGTCACCCAAGTGTCGTCGCTCGTCACCAGAATGGCCGTTACTGGGCAACGCTGGGCGCACATCCATGATCCAACTCTTCGACGAGCTCGAATACTCGACCTGCGTTCGCATCAACGCGTTCAGTCGAAACGCCGCCGTGCGGCGTTTCTTCCAGGCGGTGTCGCGGCTCGGCGACTACCCGGCGTACGTCATCGTCGGCGTCGCTTGTGCGGCCGTGCTCGAAGGCGGCGGCGCGGCGTTCGTGTTGCATGCCCTGGGCCTCGCGGCGGCCGGCGTCGTCGCTTACAAGTTGCTGAAGCACAGCCTGGTTCGGGAACGGCCGTTCATAACCCACGACCAGATCGAATGCGCGGCTGCGCCCCTCGATCGCTACAGCTTTCCGTCCGGCCACACGATGCACGCGGTCGCCTTCGCGATCCTGTTCAGCGTGTATCTGCCGGTCCTGGCGTGGCTGATGGTGCCGTTCGCGATACTCGTTGCGGCCTCGCGCGTCGTCCTCGGACTGCACTATCCGAGCGACGTTGTCGTCGGTGCCTTGCTGGGGGCGCTGCTTGCCGAGACCAGCCTGCGCCTGACCGGCTGATCAGCCCGGCGTATCGACCGGCAAACCGGCCTCGTTCCAGGCGATGATACCGCCGTCCATCGAACGCACGTTGCGAAATCCCATGTCGTCGAGCGACTTCGTCGCCAGTGCCGAGCGGCCGCCGGTGCCGCAGTAAAGCACTATATCCACGTCGGCCGGGTCCTTCTTGACGCCGATCTGCTCGAGCATCTCGAGGATCTGGAATTCGAGCATGCCGCGTGGCACGTGGCAGGCCCCCGGGATATGTCCGCGCACGTACTCGTCGGGCTCGCGGATGTCGAGCAGAATCGTGTCCGGCCCGAGGCCGTCCTTGACCTGGGTGACGGTGCATTCCTTGATCGTGGCCTTGGCTTTGGCAACGAAATCGGCGGGCGAAACGAGCATCGTGTTACTCCGTGCGTGAGAATGGGTTTGGCGGCATCAGCGCCGGGGGAATCGCTGCGCGGCGGCGTGCCGCGTCGGGCGGGTAGTTGTCTGCAAGATAAGCGATGATACGGCTTTCCGTATTGTCATCGAGTGGCCAGAGGTTCTGGCTCGCCTGCATCCAGCGGATCATCCTCAGCCACTGCTCAGCCGTACCGCGCTGCTGCGTCACGAGTTTCGCCGAATGGCAGGGCGTACAGTTGGCGCGGACGAGCTCCCAGTCCTGCGCAACGATCAGGCCCGTGGCCGGATCCAGTACCGGCACGGCAACGAGTTCCTGCGGCTGAGCAACCGTTGTCGGCACGGGTTCGGAATCGCTCTCTTCCTTCGAGCACGCGCTGACCGAGAGAGTCGCGGCGACGGCCACGGCGATGAAGGACGGACGCATCGTCAGACCGCCTGGACCGCGATCCGGTGACAGGCGTTGTTGAGATAGCCCTTCGGATTCCAGCGCGGCAGCACCATGGGCTGCGCGCGACCCGTGTCGTCGGTTGCCCGCGCCCAGACTTCGTAGTAACCCCGCTGGGGAAACTCGACGGCCGCCTGCCAATGCTGCCAGGCGAGACGGTTGACCGGTTTCTCGAGCGCGGCTTGCGTCCAAGTCGCACCGAAGTCGATCGATACATGCACCGCGGAGACTTCCCGGTCGCCGGCCCAGGCGTGCCCGCGGACCGCGAGCAACGAGGCGACGTCATGCTCGATGCCGGACTTCGGGAACGTCACGAGCGACTTCACGGGCATCGATTCGATAATGCACATTTCCTCGTCCGGCACGACCGTGCCCGGTGCAACGGGCTCGCACGGCACCCGATACGACGCGCCCTTCATCTTGGGACCGTCATGAACCCGGTCGCGGACGACGATGCTCTTAAGCCACTTACCGGCGACGGACCCGGGCCACCCGGCGATGACAAGCCGCAGCGGGTATCCGTTCATTGGCGGGATATCCTCGCCATTCATGGCCCACGCGATCAGCGATTCGTCCTCGAGCGCCTTTCCGAGCGGCACGCCGCGCGAGATCGGGACCTTGCGCGGGTCACCGCTGACGTGGGTATCGGCACCGTAGTAAGCGACATACACGGCGTCGGTCTTGACGCCGACATGCTCGAGCACGTCCCGGAGCCGTACCCCCGTCCACCGCGGGCAGCCGATCGCGCCCGTGGTCCACTGGTTACCGGAGGCCGGCGGCACGAACTCGCTTCGGCCGTTGCCGCCGCACTCGAGCTGCAGCTGATAGGTATGGTGTTCGAACCTCGATTTCAGGTCGGCGATCGTCAGCGTCACTTCCCGCTCGACCGATTCGCCGCCGAAGGTCAGTTCCCAGGCGTCGGCGTCGATGCTGCCGGTCACCGGCGGCACACCGTTATTGCGTACGAACAGGCGTTTCGCCGGCGTGACGCGATCGTCGAGGAGGTGCGCGGGCGTTTCCGCGTTGACCGGGCGATCGTTGAGAACGATGAGGCCTTCCTTGCCCGGAATTTCGAAAGGGGCATCGTTCTGTGCAAGCGCGGCCGGAATCAAACCGCCCGGCATCAGGTGTGCGAACGGGATCGATGCCCCGACGGCGGCCGACATTGCCGCGAGACCGCTGCCTTTGAGAAAACCGCGCCGTGTGACGGGGTCCGTCCGGCGTCCCCAGACTGCGGCGTCGGCTTTGACCGGGTCGTCCCGGTAGAGTGCGTGAATGCCTTTCTTCCTGTCTGTCATATGGGTACTAGTAGAGCAATGCGATCAATGTGATGCTGACGCCGCCGACGAGCACGGCCGCAACGAGCCCGGCGCCAAGGGGTTTGAGTCCGATGGCCTTGAGACCTTTGATACTCGTACCGAGTCCGACCGCCGCCATCGCGACACCGAGGCAGAGTTCGGCGGCCTCTTTGGTGTGACCGACGATGTCCTGCCATTGAGCCGGATCGAGAACGCCGAAGGGCCGCTCGCCCATGTCGCCGACCGTCCGCAAGAGGCTCATCGCGGCAAAACCGATGACGAACAGCGGAATCATCGTATACCAGCGCGGTGCGTCCGTGCCGTCCGAGTGATTGCGAAGGTAGACGATGCTCATGAGCGGGATGACGAGCAGCATGCCGAGATTGCGTACCAGCTTGGTGACGGTCGCGACGTCGAGTGCCTGCGGCTCGTTGTAGTATTGCTGATAGACGAGGCCGGCACCGGCGACCTGTGCCGTTTCGTGCACCGACGTGCCGAGGAACAAGCCGCTCTTGAAGGCGTCGCCATCGAAAATGTAGTGGCCGGCGAACGGATACAGCAGCATTGCAATGACGCCGAACAACGTGATGCAGGCGACCGAGTAGGCCACTTCGTCGTCCCTGGCCGCAATCGTCGGTGCCGTCGCGACGATTGCCGTCGCACCGCAGATGCTGGTACCGACGGCAATCAGCGTGCCGAGCTTGCCGGAGAGCCCGAGTCGTCGCGCAAGATAGGTGACGACGACAAGCGCGGCCGCAACGGCGCCGACAATGACGGGCAGCGCCTGCAGGCCGATCGCTCCGGCCTCGCCGAGACTCAGCCGAATGCCGAGCAGTACGATACCCAGGCGCAGTACGCGCACGAGACCGAACCGAATGCCGTCCTGCATGATGTCCGGTAGCGTGATGGTGTTGCGAATGACGATGCCGAGAATGATCGCCATCATGATCGCGCTGACCGGGCTTTTCGGCAGGCCCATCAGGTCCTTGCCGATGAACTCGGACAGGAATTGCCCGGCAAACGCCAGAGCGAGTGCAAGCAGCAGTCCGGGAAGGACATTCATGGTATTGCCCGGAACCCCCAATCCCGGCGCGAAACAGCGGGCGCGCCGATGACCGTCCTCACTCCCCGGTCCGTGTCTATGCGGTGTGTTTGATCAGTAACCGATACACGCCGTCGTCTTCGGAGTGTTCGATGAGTTCATTCCCCGTTTGTCGGCAAAACGCCTCGAAGTCTGCAACGGAGCCGGGGTCGGTTGCCAGGATCTCCAACGTGCCGTCCGCCGGCACGTCCTTGAGTGCCTTGCGGGCCTTGAGAATCGGCATTGGGCAGTTGAGCCCCTTTACGTCGAGCGTGTGGTCAGCCATGAATCGTCTCCGTCAGATGAAGAGGTTGATGTCGGATTTCGTAGCGCTTTCGATGTAGGTCGCCGCGCCGCCGAGTTCCGGGCCTTCGATCATGTCGTCGAGCGTATACTCGAACAGGTCCATCGTCATCTGGCAGGCGATCAGGCGAACCTCGGCCTCGACGGCGAGTTCGCGCAGGTCCTCGATCGAGGCAACGCCCTTCTTATTCATGAGATTCTTCATCATCTTCGTGCAAGCGGCATCGATGCCGGGTATCGCGGTCAGGATATTCGGCAAGCCCATGTGACCGCCCATCATCGGCATTTTCATTGCCGGGTTGCCGGCCGCGGTCAGCTGCAGATCCAGTTTCTTCAGCAGCAAAGGCAGACCATAGAACGTGAAGAACATGGTGACGGACAGACCCATCGCCGCGGCGGTCGTCGCCAGAATGAACGGCGGGTAGGCCCAGTCGAGTGATCCCTTGGTCACGATGATGGTCATGCTCTTTTCTTCAGCGGACATGGCTGGAGTCCTCATTCTTTGGCGGGGACCGGAAAAACTCACACTAGACTATCAGAATTGTCTTATAATTCAGTATATGCTAATTAACTGTTGGACGGCCATCCGGCGTCAGGGGAATCGCAATATGGTTGAAAACCTCATCCTCGCGACCACAGAGTCCGGCGAAGATCTCGCGAGACTGAAGGGGCTGAATGACTCGGCCGCGAACGCCGTCGAGCTGCTCAAGGCCATGGCCAACGAGTGGCGCCTGATGATCCTGTGCCAGCTGACGGACGGTGAAAAAACCGTCGGCGAGTTGCAGCAGATTCTCGGGTTGAGCCAGTCGGCTTTGTCGCAGCACCTTGCGGTGCTGCGGCGCGAGAAGATCGTCGCAGCGAGAAAGCATGCGCAATCGGTCAGTTATTCGTTGGCCTGCGACGACGCAACGAAAGTCATGCGTACTTTGCACGAGGTGTTTTGCGAATCGCGGGGGGGCGAATCCACACAAGGGCAGGCCGGATGAGCAAGGCAACTCTCGATCCCGGCTACCTGCGTCAGCAAATCGTTGGCGTAGACTCGACGTTCGAGACGCCGTTCGGCGAACGGCTGATGGTGTACTGCGACTACACTGCATCCGGCCGTTGCCTGCGGTTCGTCGAGTCCTACCTGCAAAACCTGCAACGCGTTTACGCCAACACGCACACCGAGGATGACATTACCGGGCGCAGTATGAGCCAGCTGCTTCACGAAGCGGAAGAAGCGATCAAGGACTCGGTAAACGCCGGTCCGCAGGGACGCATTATCGCCTGTGGTACGGGCGCGACCGGCGCCATCGACAAGCTGCAGCAGATCATCGGTGTGACGCTCGCGCCGGCGACGCGACGCAACCTCGGCGATCTTCTCGACGATGACGTACTGGCCGAAACCCAGCCCGTCGTATTCATCGGCCCGTACGAACATCATTCGAACGAGTTGTCGTGGCGCCAGTCGCTTGCAACGACGGTGCAGGTCCGTCTCGACGCGGCAGGCCACCTCGATCTCGCGCATCTCGAAGCGCTGTTGCAGGACCCGCAGTACACGGGCCGCACGCTCGTCGGCTCTTTTTCCGCGGCTTCGAACGTGACGGGGATCAAGACGGACGTTCGCAAGGTCACGCGCCTTTTGCACAAGTACGGCGCGATGGCCTGCTTCGATTATGCCGCGTGTGCGCCCTATGTCGAGATCGACATGAACCCGGATCCCGGTGATGACGGTGAGGACGTGAGTATCGATGCGATCTTCATTTCACCCCACAAGTTCCTCGGCGGCCCCGGTTCGAGCGGTGTGCTCGTGTTCAACGAACGCATCTACGACCGCACCCTGCCACCGAGCGTCAGCGCCGGTGGAACCGTCGACTATGTCGGTATGAGCGATCAGGATTTCATCTCGCGCATCGAAGAACGTGAGAAAGCCGGTACGCCTGGCGTACTGCAGACACTAAAGGCCGGACTCGTTTTCCAGATCAAGGACGCCGTCGGCGTCGATACGATCGAACGTCGAGAACAGGAGTACACGTGCCGCGCATTGACGAGCTGGGCGGAGAACGAGAATATCGAGGTGCTGGGCAACCCGGATCCGTGTTGCCGCGTCGGCATAATCTCCTTCAACGTCAGGGACGCAAGCGGCAAGTACCTTCATCACAAACTCCTGACCGTGCTGCTCAACGACCTGTTCGGCATCCAGTCCCGAGCCGGTTGTTCTTGTGCGGGCCCTTACGGTCATCGCCTGCTCGACATCGACGAAGACAGATCCGAGAGGTACCGCGCCGCGGTCCAGCAGGGCCATTGCGGCCTGAAACCCGGCTGGTGCCGGATCGGGCTGCACTGGGTCATGGACGATGCGGAGGTGAACTACATCATCGACGCCGTGCACTTTCTCGCCAGGGAGGGTCACCGTTTTCTCGGCCTCTACGATTTCGATCTCGACACGGGGACCTGGGTGCACAAGTACGCCGCCGCCACGCTTCCGCAGTTTTCCCTGGACGCAGCGCTGACGAACGACGAAGGGGAGCCCGCGACACTCGGCTTGGCGCTGCGCGAGCAGCTGTACCGTCACTACATGGGCGAGGCCGTCAAGCTCGCAACGCAGCTTCAGGGCGATTCGCGCGCGAAGCTGACGTCGCTGGAGGGCGAACTCGGCGAGCTGCAGTTTTTTGCGATGCCGGCCGACGAGCGGCAGCGCCACTAGCAACCCACGCTACTTTCTGTCCGGGCGACGTATCCCGAGTCGCTTCATTCGCGATCGCAGCGAACTCGGCGCGAGCCCGAGTTTGGCCGCGGCACCTTTCTTGCCCTCGATGACCCAGCCCGTCGATGTCAGAACGGACAGGATGTGGGCGCGCTGCGCGTCTTCGAAGCTCTGTACCGAGGCTTTGCTTTCGGCCACCGGATCACCGCCCGTCCGAACGCCGCCGAGCTCGAGAACCGGGCTCGTCGCCGATATCAAAGCGCGCAGGATCGTGCCTTCGAGTTCACGCACATTGCCGGGCCATTCCCGCGCATTGAGGTACTGGAGCGACTCGCTCGAGATAGAGCGGATCGACTTCCCGAGCTTGCGCGCGTGTCGTCTCACGAAGTGCTCCGCGAGCAGGGGGATGTCCGACTTGCGTTCGCGCAGCGGCGGGACGTGGATCGGAAAACTGTTGATGCGATAGTAGAGGTCGGCGCGAAAACGGCCCGCATTGACCTCTTCCTTCAGGTCCCGGTTCGTCGCCGTGATCAGCCTGACGTCCGCACTCAGCGTGCGGGTGCCGCCAAGCCGCTCGAATTCGCCCTCCTGCAGCACCCGCAACAGCTTCGCCTGAAGGACGGGACTGATCTCGGCGATCTCGTCGAGAAACAGCGTACCGCCGTTGGCGAGCTCGAAACGACCCTTGCGCCGCTCGTGAGCGCCAGTGAACGCGCCTTTTTCATGGCCGAACAGCTCGCTTTCGATCAGGTCGGGTGAGAGTGCCGCGCAATTGACGCCGACCATCGGCATGTCCTTGCGATCGCTCAGGTCGTGAATCGACTGCGCAATGAGTTCCTTGCCAGTGCCGGTTTCTCCGGTGACCATTACCGTGACGTTCGTCGGTGCGACCTGCTCGACGCTTGCGAGGACTGTGCGCAGCGCCTCGCTCTCGCCGACGATGTGTTCGAGGCCGTGAGCCGCGCGGACCTCGTCACGCAGGTACAGGTTCTCCTCCTCCAGCTGGTCCTTGTAGACCTCGATCTGCCTGAGCGCAGCCTCGAGCCTCCGGTTCGCCTCGACCCACTGGGTCACGTCCTTCAGCGTGCCGAGGACGGACACGTAGCCTTCGTCGTCGATATCGACGAACTGGCTGGAGGACTGGATGATGCGCCGCGAGCCGTCGGGCCTCAGGATGCGGTATTCGTTCTCGGTACCGGCCCGTCCGGAGGCCAGCTCCCGGATGGCGCCCGCGAGTTTCTTCCTGTCGTCAGGGTGCGTCCGGCTGACAAGATCCTGGCCGAGTGACTCGCCGCGCTCCACGTCGAAGAGGACCAGTATCTGATCGGAGACCCAGAGTTCTCTCCAGTCGACGGTGCCGTCCTCGTTCGCACGCGCAGTGAACCGAATACTGCCGACCCCGGCGACCTCCTGAGAGTGGCGCAAGTCCGCTTCACGACGCGAGAGCGCGGCGTTGGCGTTGTGAACGTCGGTCAGATCGCGCACGACGCCGATCACCTGTTGTCCGTCACGCGTCTCGATACAGGCGATCGATACTTCCGTGAACAAATCGCTGCCGTCGCCGGCCGAGTGTTTCCATTCGAATCGGGTGAACCCGCGCTCAATAGCATCCTGAACGTGCTGCCGCCCGGCATCTTCGGACGAGGTTCCGTCGTCCTGATACGCGGGAGAGATGTCCCAGGGCCGCCTGCCGATGATCTCGCCCCGGGGGAGCCGGAACAGCGACGTGGCTGCCTCGTTACAGTCGACGATTCGGTCGCCCTCCAGAAACAGCGCACCGTCCTGAATCGCGTTGAGCAGTGAGCCGATCTTCCTTTCGTAACCCTGGATTTCTCCGGCGGCGAAGTACTCGCCGCTGACATCGCGGTCGACGCCGCGGAAGCCTTGCATTTCGCCGCGTGCGTCGAATACGGGTGTCGCCGATGACTCGACGAATCGATACGTGCCGTCTGTGCGCCGGACCCGGATCAGGCGGCGACGCCAACCGTCGCGATTGATGATCTTCTCCGGCAGCAGGTCGCGCATCAGCCGAAGGTCGTCCGGGTGCATCGCTTCGGCGAGCGTGAGACCGCCTTCGAAAGCACGATTGGTGTAGGTCGTGTTGAGTTCGAGGTCGGATTCCCAGATCAGATCCTCGGTGTTCTCGACGATGTCCCGGAAACGGGTCTCGCTGGTTTCGAGCTTGCGGCGCTGGCGGGCTGCGCGAAAGGCTCCGCCGATGATATTGCCGAGGAAAGCCACTTCGGACCGGACGGGCGTCCCCCAGGTGTGGGGTGCCTCGCGGCCGACGATCAGCGTGCCGTCTGTCGAATCCCTGTCCTGGAAGTCGGCCCGGACGTCGACCAGGCCGTCGGCGTCGACGCTCGTGTCCCGGCGCCATTGTGCGCCAGGATCCGGCGCCGATTCTTCATCGTCGGACCAGTAGAGTGACACGGCGTCGGCGTCGTAGTGTTCGCCGATCAGGCGCAGTACGTTGTCGAGGGCGCCGGGGTCGGGGCGACCCTCGTCGCCGAGGAGGACCACGGAAATGTGGCCGGCAATTTGCAGGAACACGTCCCTGTGCACCATGAAGTCGTGGGGATTGCGCATGCGAAAACTCCGTATTTCCCGGCGCCTTGTAGCATGTCGCCCATTGGATTGCCACGAATTGACGTGGATTTTCGTGACTGCCCACGAAATCCGGTGGCTTGGGGAGCGATGGGGCGTCGCTTATCGCCTGCTAGTTGTTCCTGGCGCCCTGGTCGATCCAGAGCCCGATCTTCTCGATCGTATCCGGTGACAACTCGTAGCCGCGCCCCTCGGCGAACGACTCGTCAGTGTGCGGCGGCATGTGGATTTCGGGAGCCGTCTTGCCGGCGACAATCAGGTACAACGAGCTGGACATGCGGCTGCCGGCGACGACCATGGCCCCGTGTTTCGTGCCTTTCATGACGTTCTCGTAGTCCGTCATCAGGTACTCGCTGATTTCGGCGCCTTCCCCGCTGCCCGCATGGCAGCTGACGCAGTAACTGTCGAAGACCGGCTGGATGTCCCGCGCGTAGCTGATCTCGCCCTGGCCACAGCCGAGGATGAGCAAGGCGGGTGCGAGCATCATCAATCGGGTCATTGCCATCGTCATCGCATACACCTCATAGTCCCGTGTTGGCGCCCAAAGGCGCCGCCCTTCGACTATGATCGCGTTGGTCGTCGAACGTCAATTCGGAGATGTACGCACCACGAATATCTCGTTACGCAGCCGGTCATTCGCCAGAGCCGCCGCAACGTCCGGAAAGCCGGCTACGTCCGCGTGCTGGCGATACAATGGCATGAATACCGGTTCGTCGAGCAAGGCGTCGAGCCGTGCCAGGAACTCGGTACCGCCCCAGCGACGATCGGACGGCAAGCAGCATTCCTGGAAGCGACCGAGCACCGCATCGAGTGAGTCGAGCCCGTCGCTGCGCTCGCGAATCTCGAGATCGGCCAGTAGCGCCAATGCGGCGCCGCTCCAGTAGATCTTCATGCGGGCGCGACCGATTCCTTGCCGCGCCGCTGCATTCGGCGACAACTCAGGGCGCGAGGCACGTCCGCGCTCCAGGCCGGCACTCAGCCGTCGCAATCCCTCATTGGTCGAATAGTGCCCGGCGCGAGTCATGAGCACATTCTGGTAGTAACTCGCGAAACCCTCCGATATCCAGCGATGTCGCCAGTCGATACGCGGCAGCATCAGATGACTGAATTCGTGGCTGGCGGTCCAGTCGGCATACAGGTCCTCGATCGGTCGCATCACGTCGACGTAAAGTTCGACGGTTTCTCCGCCACTCCGTGTCACCCTGCCGAACGGCACGGGCGAGTTGTTCCAGTGCGTACCGCGGGTCGCAATGACTTCGACACGCGGTTCCGGTACGGGAAACGTTCCGGAGATCGCGCTGACCTGATTTGCCGCATCGCGTAACCAGTCGACGATTGCCGCAGCCTGACGTTCGCTGACGTTCCCCGTGAAGCGGACTTCCATAACGGCGCCCGGAAGCAGGATGCGGGGAGATTCCGCCGTCGCCGAGGCGACCGGATCGGGGAGCAGCGTGAGAGCGACCATGAAAACGACGACAGCGCGGCGCATGCCTCGAATAGACACGCTGTCGGGCGGCGAGTTCAGCGGTGCGAGGCGGACAAACGGGTTTCTCTCGGCAGCCCAATACAGTATGGTCTGCACCCAACAGTCGCCGCGCCAGCGGCGCTTCGCAGCACTTCGCGGGAGAGCCGGGATGTCGAATCGCCTGGTCAATGAGAGCGATCGTCTCAAAACTCTATGGGTCCGCGGGGAGCCAGGCGAGCTCGCGCCTGAGAACCGCGATCTGGTGAACGAGATCGAAGACCTCGTTCGCGACGATGCGCGCGACGAAATGCTCCAGGTCATCGAAGGCTGGCAGCCGACCGACGTCATGGAGCTCATGATCAACCTGCCGATCCGGCTGGCGCGCAAGGCCTACAGCTGGCTGGAACCGGAACTCGCGGCCGACGTGCTCGAGGAAGTCAGTCCCGACCTGCGATCGAATCTCGTCGAGGACGCCGATATCGAGCGGATCGCCGAGATCACCGAGGAGTTGCACGAGGACGACGTCGTCGAGCTGCTCGATGATCTGCCGGATCCGCTGGCCGAGAAGGTCCTCGAGCGGCTGACCGACAGCGCGGACATTCGTGAGCGCCTCGAGTTCGACGAGGACACGGCCGGCGAGGCCATGACGACGAAGTTCGTTGCCGTTCTCGATGAATGGAACGTACGGACCGCGACACGGGCAGTGCGCAAAATGGCCGCCGAGATCGAGTCGTTCTACGAGGTATATGTCGTCAACGAGGCGCGCCAGCTCGTCGGCCGCCTGCAGCTGCGCGACCTGCTGCTCAACAAGAAGAAGACCCGAATTCGCGACATCATGCGCGAAGCGTCCGTCTACGTTTACCCGGATGCGGATCAGGAAGACGTACTCGAAATGGCGCGCGTGTACGACGTCCAGACGATTCCCGTCGTTGACGAGGGGCATCACGTCATCGGTCGAATCACGGTCGAGGAACTCCAGGAAATCGTCCGCGACGAGGCGGAAGAAGACATCATGCTCATGAGTGGCCTGGCACCCGATGCGCTACCGGACGATTCCGTCAGGCGCATCATCCGCGGCCGACTGCCCTGGCTGGCCGGCGGGCTCGTCGGTGCCGTGCTGGCCGGTGCCGTCGTCGGCTCGTTCGAAACCGAGCTCAGGCAGGCCGCTATCCTCGCAAGTTTCATTCCGGTCGTGATGGCGATGGCGGGTAACGCCGGCATCCAGGCATCGACGGTAACGGTACAGGGTCTTGCCGCGGGCAATCTCTGGATCGGTGATCTCGGCCGGCGCGTCGTCAAGGAGTTCTTCGGTTCACTGATCAACGGAGCGCTGATTGCCGTCGCGCTCGGACTTCTCGTCGTGCTCCTGTCCAACTTCATCGCCTTCGAGGCGCCGTTGCACCTGGCCGCCGCGGCAGGACTGTCCGTGTTGCTGGTGACCATCATTGCGGCGACGCTCGGGTCGACGATTCCCCTCGTGCTCAATCACTTCGATATCGACCCCGCCGTTGCGACGGGTGTGTTCATTACGACCGCGAACGATATTCTCGGCGTGTTGGTCTATTTCGTGGTCGCCTCGGCTATCTACCTGTCGGCCCTCGGATAGCGCGATACACTTAATACGGCTGTAACAGTCGGCTTGTTACTCTGCCGTTTCAATTCATTGAACGGCGGTCCCAATGCTCTTATTCCTCGCGCTCGTGGCGACGATCACGGTAATCATCGTGTTCCTGCACTGGTACAGCTACAGTTACCTGAAGCGCTCGATCATCCGCCGGCGAAGGTGGGACCTCAACATCTGCTGTGGCACTACGGACGGAGGCGGCATCAACGTCGACATCGTGCAGCACAGCGAGTTGCCGAATTTCGTACAGGTCGACGACATCTACAATCTGCCGTTCGAGGACCAGCAGTTCGACACCGTTCTTTGCTCGCACACAATCGAGCACGTCGACTATCCACGCCGATTCGACCGTGAACTGCGCCGGGTGGCGAAAAACGTGGTGTACGTATTGCCGCCGGTCTGGGATCTCGCGGCGGCGCTGAACGTCTGGGAACACCGCTGGCTGTTTCTCACGATTCGCAAAGTGCATTACACATTGCCGCGTTGCGCGCCGCTGCCTTTTGCACGACGTTTGCAGGCGCGAATCGGCCAGCGCGTTACGGCCTGAGGTCTAGCCGTGGTATTGGCGGCCGAGTCGTTGGGTATCGCGGCCGGGCTTGCCGCCGGAGCGTGGCTGATGCGCAAAGCGCAGGTTCGCCTGCGACTTTCCCGCGCAAAGCACCCGTCGTTGCGCGGCCACGCACGCCTGTCCCGCAGGTTCGCATCGATCGTGCCCTACTACGAGTATGATGAGGAGGAGGCCTTCGCCTGCGACGGCGCGGACGGGGAGATCGTCGCACGGCGCCGTGCGGCGTTCGATCGCCTGGGCAAAACGCTCGCGCAGGGCAGTACCAGGACGCTGGAAGCAGGCGGCGAACTCGAACCCCGGGTTTCGGACATGCAGTTCACGAACGCGAACCGGGTTCCGTTCCAGTTTCGTCGCGTCGTCATGGACAATCTCGTCCCGGGCGCGGTCAGTGAGGCAACATCCGGTGTCAAAGTTCGCGACCTCGATGGCAGGTGGTCCTACGACCTCGCAGGCTCCTACGGTGTCAACCTGCTTGGTTACGACTTCTACAAGGATGCGATCGACAGGGGTGTCGAGCGCGTTCGTGAACTCGGCCCCGTGCTCGGGCCCTACCATCCGCTGATTCGCGAGAACGTCGAGATTATCTGCGAGATCTCGGGACTCGACGAGGTGTCGTTCCACATGTCCGGTACGGAGGCCGTCATGCAGGCCGTTCGGCTCGCCCGTTATCACACGCGGCGCCGCCAGCTCGTCCTGTTCACCGGTGCGTATCACGGCTGGTGGGACGGCGTTCAGGCCGGTGTCGGGCACCGTCGTTCAGTCGACGACATCTACATGCTGAAGGACATGAGCGAGCATACGCTACGGGTCCTGCGTACGCGCAAGGACATCGCCTGCGTACTCGTCAACCCGCTGCAGGCGCTTCACCCGAACAGCGGTGCGAGCAGCGACGCGATGCTCGTGGACAGCAGCCGCGGAGCGGCCTTCGATCGCGAGGCCTATACGGCGTGGCTGCGCGAACTGCGCGAAACGTGCACGGAACACGACATCCCGCTCGTCTTCGACGAGGTCTTCGTCGGTTTCCGCCTTGGACTTGGAGGCGCGCAGGAGTATTTCGGTGTGCAGGCGGACATGGTGACGTACGGCAAGACGATCGGCGGCGGATTGCCTGTCGGCGTACTCGCGGGTAGAGCCGCGCTCATGAAGCGCTATCGCGATGAACGGCCGGCCGATCTGTGTTTCGCGCGCGGCACGTTCAACTCTCACCCTTACGTCATGGCGAGCATGAACGAGTTTCTGCGGCACGTTAACACGCCCGAATGGGCGGACGCCGCAAGAGCGATGGACGGCGTGTGGAACGAAAGGGCGGAGGCACTGAACGCGATGTTGCGCGGAGAGGCCCTCCCGGTAACGGTGCACAACATGTCGTCGGTCTGGATAACGACGTTCACAGCGCCTGGCCGATTCAACTGGCTGCTTCAGTACTACCTTCGTGCCGAGGGCCTGGCACTGAGCTGGGTCGGAACCGGCCGGTTCATCTTCAGCCACAACTACACGGACGAAGACTTCGCCGAAGTCGCGCGGCGCTTTGTGCGTGCGGCACGCATGATGCGTGACGACGGCTGGTGGTCGGAAGCGGGTCGCCTGACCGACAAGGACATCCGGCGCCGGGTGTTGCGCGAAATCCTCGCTCAGCTCCTGGGCCGCGGACAGGACGCTAGACGGCCGGCTCCGGCTCATCCTCCTCGCGTTCATGCTGCGCGTGAATCATCGGGTCGATGAGTTCACCCTTCATCAGGTACAGCGGCGACTTCAGGTAGGTTTTGAAGTCATTGAACGGGTCGGTGAGGATCTTGGTCGCCCACACGAGACCAGTCTGGACGTTCTCGATGAAGAACAGCTGAACGGTCCGAAACAAGAGCGCGCCAACGGCTAGGGCAATCCAGAGCAGGACGAGATTCTCGAGGTAACCGTCGAGATTCGCGTGCCCGTCGAAGACGCCGAAGAACTGCGGGTTCAGCCAGAGTACGATCGGGATGATCGCCCACAGGCTTTGCAGGACTCGTTTGCGCTGCAGGTTGTAGCCGACCTTGATGGCTTCCTTGTGTTCGTGTGTTGCCTGATTGACCGCATCGTAGGTCTTGGGTTCGAAGAAGAAATGCCCGATCTGGCGTGCCCACATCGCGACGACCCAGCCGACCAACACTGCGGCGCCGGGATTGACGAACACCAGCATGTAGCACATCAGGAAACAGGTCGCGCTGACGAGGTGCAGGGACTGGTTGATCCGACTGTGATGATAGTAACGATGATCGTCCCAACGCTGCTTGCGCAGCTCCTCGCGAAACGTCAGTTTGATAATTCCGGTATCACTTGAGTTCATTGAGTCTCTCGCTCGTTGAGAATCTGCTTCAGGATAGTCGCCGCTCATGGCTGCTTCGTTACGCGGGTGTATCGACGATGTTTCGAGCGCGTCCGGGCTCTGCGTCTTTCGTCCGGACAAACAGCGGCCTGCCCATGCGTATGGTCAGGCCACGCGTGATGCCGGCGCAGGGCTCGTGCCCTGCCGGAAGAAAGAGGATGAGCGTCGAGCCGTGCTCGAACCAGCCGATCTCGTCGCCCTTGGTGAGCTCGCGATCGACCCTAATGCGTTTTGGTCCGTCATAGCGAAGGTCGAGCCTGACGTCGAGGCCTTTGAAGCGCATCGATGCGACGAGTATGGCCGCGACTGCAACCATCGTCAGCCGTTCGCCGTGCGCCGATACGAGGTTCAGGACAGCCCGTTCATTGCGGCAGTAGAGGCGCTCGAGAGTCTTGAGCGCGGCCGGATTGACGTTCCAGGTGTCTCCCGAGATATAGGTCAGGTCGACGAGGCGCGCGTCACAGGGCGCGTGAAAGTGATGGTACATGCTCGATTTGAGCCTCAGCGTCACGAAACGCGCTCCTTCGAGCGCAGCTGCCGTGCGCTCGTTGCCGAGCAGCTCCGCGATCGAGTATGGAAATCCTTTCGCCTGCAGGACCTGGCCCTCGACGACCGTGCCGAACTCGCCGATAACGGCGTCGCAGGGACTTGTGACGATTGCAGGGTCCGGATCGACGGGCCGGGCATCGTCCCGAAGCTCGCGCACGAAACAGTCGTGCAGGCTCCTGAACGACGTCCTCTTTGCCTCGAAGAGCCGCAGGTCGTCGACGAACAGTTTCCAGAATCCGATCGACAGGTCGCGGACGATCGGATTCTCGATGCGGCTGAATCGACCCATGAACAGCGTCAGCCACCGGCGTGGCAGCCGGTTCGTGACGAGGAAGTTCAGACGCTCTGCGATGCTGCGCTTGTCGAGCGTCCGCGTCTCGCCACTCAAGCTGTCCTGGCGTCGGCGAGGCATGTGTCGCGCGGCGCCAGATTGTCGACGAACTGTTGCGTCGAGCGCCGCCAGCTGCGGCTTTCGGCGTACTGGCGGCAGTCCCAGCGATTCAGTTCGAGCGCTCGCGCGCATGCGACGGTCAGGTCTTCGTCGAGGCATCCGGTGGTCCCGGGCTGTACGACATCGATGGGACCGGTCACCGGAAATGCAGCAACCGGCACTCCGCAGGCCATGGCTTCGAGCATGACGATGCCGAACGTGTCGGTCTTGCTCGGGAACACGAAGACGTCGCCACCGGCGATATGGCGGGCAAGATCGCGGCCGAACTTGTAACCGAGAAACCGGACGTCAGGGTACGCTTTGCTGAGACGCAAGCGGTCCGGGCCATCGCCGATGACGACTTTGACGCCGGGCAGGCTGAGGTCCAGGAATCCCTCGATGTTCTTTTCGACGGCGACCCGGCCGACGTAGACCCACACCGGCCCTTGCGCGTCGTACTCGAACGCCTCGTCAGGTTTGAAAACGTCGGTCAGTACGCCGCGCGACCAGATGACGACGTTCTCGAAACCGCGCTCGAGCAAGGTCCGTCTCATGCTCTCGGTCGGCACCATCGTGCGCACGGCCGGCTTGTGGAACCGGCGGAGCAGGGCGATCGTCCAGCGAACCGGAATCGGGAATCGGGCACGCACGTATTCGGGGAATTGCGTGTGGTAGGCGGTCGTAAACGGGATATCGCGCTTGATGCAATAACGCCTGACCGCCAATCCGATCGCGCCCTCGGTAGCAATGTGTACGCAGTCCGGCTCGAACTCGTCCAGCTCGCGGGCAATGGCCCGCCCCTGGAAAAGGGCCAGGCGGATTTCCGGGTACGTCGGACATGGAAACGTCCGCCGACCTTCAGGCGTGAGCATGAGGACGTCATGACCGGCCTTGACGAGGTGATCGCGGGTCTGTCCGAGTGTGGTGACGACGCCGTTGACCTGCGGGGTCCAGGCGTCCGTGGCTATAGCGATGCGCATGGCCGAAATCTTCTGGCCCGAGTGTGAAAGACCGGTTACCGGATCGTGACTGCCGTGTTACGCGGCGAGCAGCTCTGCGCCGGGCGTGACCGTCACGCACAGTTCGTTATGTTCCCAGGTCAGTAGCTGCAGTTCACCATCCGGCGCTTCCGCAAGGGCAGTGCCGTGCTCGACCCAATCGCCGTCGTTGGCATACAGGATGCCATCGATGCGGCGCAGATTGGGCTTGTGGATGTGGCCGCAGACAATGCCGTCCAGGCCGCGTTCCCGCGCGAGTTCCGCGGCGAAGGTCTCGAAGCGACGAATGTACTCGCGCGCGCCGCTGAGCTTGCTCTTGATGCTTTTGCTGATGGTCAGATAGTCGTGTCCCAGGCTGCGGCGCCAGTGATTGATCAGGACTTCGCATTCATTGAGCAGGAAATAGGCCGTCGCGCCGAATCTTTCGAGGCTAGTGCCCTGGCGAATGCGTCCGTCGAGCAGGTCGCCGTGCGTAACGAGGAATCGTTCTCCGCCTGGCGTTTCATGTACTGCTTCCATGAGGATCGGGATGCCGAACAACTCGTGCCCGACGAGATTGCGGAATTCATAGTCATGGTTTCCCGGGATGAACAGGACTTCGGTGCCGGTTTTGGCCAGCCGCACGAACTCCGACACGACCTGCATGTGCAGGTCACAGAACCGCGGTTTCGATTTCATGCGCTCGAGGTCGACGATGTCGCCAACGAGGTAGATCCGGTCGGCGCTGACTTCGGCGAGGAAATTGAGGAGTTCGGAGGCTCGGGAAGCTCGGGTCCCGAGATGTACGTCTGACAACCAGAGGGAGCGGTAGCTTTTCGTCACACCAAATTCCTTCCTTTGCGAAGTCGGTCGTGATTGCGGCGCAAGTTAGTGGAGTTTTCTTACAGTCTCCTTATCATTTGGTGACAGTTTTGCTGCAAGTCGCCCGAGATATGAGTAAATCAGTCGTTGGCAGGATCGCCGTCGCCCCGAGATGGAGTAGGGGCAACACGTTCGAAAAACATTTTTAAGTCAGTCACTTACAAAGGGCGCAAGAACCGTGTCGCACTCATGTCGCACTGGCACTGTAGGTCTAATTTGCGCACGGAGCGACTGCAAAGTGCGCTCAATTGCAGAAGAAACCGAAGTGCATAAATAGTACACTCTGATCGTATACAAGCAGGCGGGATGAATCTCTGTGGAGACGAACCATGATCCGATTCCCGCTGATTGTCAGCCTCTGTATTCTCATCGCACCGTCCGTTTCGGCCAATTCATGGCCTGATTTCCCGATCATCGTCGCAGAGGGCCGAGCGTTGCTCGAAGTTGCACCCGAAAAGGTCGATGTCCGGCTGGAGGTCATTGCATTTGACGAGGACTCCGCCATTGCCGTGGATACGGTGGAAACGCAACTGGGGGACGTGCTGGCAGTCCTGTCCCGCTTCGACATCCCGGCAGAAGCGATAACCAGTCACGACCTGGAAAAACGTATCGAGCGCGCCAGGCACGACTACAAGAACCTGGATATTCTTGGCTACAACGTGTCGCGCTCGCTCAAATTCGAACTCGAAGACCTGGCGAAGTTCAGTGACCTCATCGGCGCACTGGCAGGTATCAACAACGTCTCGATCAAGAACGCGTACTTCGACGTGCTGGATCGCTCCGAGCACGAACGCGAACTCATGAATCAGGCCGCAGAGGATGCTCGACAGCAAGCCGAGAACATGGCTGCAGGCCTTGGCGTCGAGCTCGGTGATGTGTTCGCGGTGTCGGAAAGCGGGTATGTCAGCCGCACGGCGCAGTTCGCGTTGTCGATCGGCGACGGGCCGTACCCGATGATGGCGGATTCCGCGTCGCCCGGCGGACTCGGACGCTCTGTCTTCATGCCGTCGACTATCGAGATGACGCAGACACTTAATGTCATCTTCCGAATCCAGGACAGGTAGCACTAGTTCATCCGCGACCATTGCTTCTCGGCGACGCGTCGTTGCTGGTCAATGTGTCTGGCGAGATCGCTGGCGCTGATGAGCCAGGGCGATTTCTGGGATCCTGCGCGGTAGGCGGGAACAGGCAACTGTTGGAGGCAGGCTCGTCGCTTCGCCTTGGCAACAGAGAGGCCGAAGTACTTATCGCAGATCCGTTCCAGCGGGATCTCGGATTCCCCGAATTCGGCCAGCAGGCCAAAGTACGTCGGATTCATACTCATCGACCGAGATACCTTGCGGATATCTCCTCACGACTGTAGCCCAGCTCTTGAGCAATCGTCTCGCGCGCGCCCTTATCACGCGCGCGTTGATTGTTGGTGAGGGACCTCGACGCTGGGCCGCCGGCGACCGGTGCTTTCCAGCCAGTCAGCTCCTCATAACGGCGCTGTGCATAGTTGTGGCGGGGCCCATGAGGTTTTTTGATGCCCGCTGTACGGACCTGCCGGTCGTAGCGATTCCGCTGCTCGATGTAATTCTGGTCGGGCGGAATTAATGCACCGCCCTTGGCGAGCTCTTTGACCTCTTCAAGCAGTTGTCGCTGCTCGTCCGTCCTGATTGGCACGGTTCGCGCGCGACCGCCTTTGGTCCAGGTGGATTTGAGCTTGATGTGATCGTCCTTGATCGCGTAGTTGGGGGAGAACTCGATGGCTTCCTCGCGCCTCAGCCCGCGCGCTGCTTTGCACAATCCCTTTCAGCGCTTGGGTGCTTCAGCGAAACGCTGAAGCAGGGGTGTAGTTGGTAGTCCGCAACGACGACGGTGTTGATGCGAGTACCCTAGCGCCGATTGCTTGTCCGGACCAGCGGAAACGAGGGCAGGTCTTTTGCCTCCCTTTTTTCGGTGACGCAAAAGCATGAGAGCGCCTGATCGCAGCCGCCACCCCGATGTGCTATAAATAGCGGACCGAAGAGGTGCTGCGAACACCTCAACGGCCCTAACCACAGCCAGCAATCGAGGTGCTGACGATGGCTGATCGCAATGCTATCAGACGAAAACACGATGGCCCGTTTGGGCATCGTGTTTTTTTTGTGCCTAAAGCTGGCCTCAACCCGAGGACCAGACCATGAAGACGAGCAATATCGCGTTTCTGAATCAACTCCCGATGTACCGGGTTCGTGAGGACCGCGTTGACTACAACGTCGAATCCGATACCGACGCCACTACGCCGGACCAGGCCAAAGAACTGTACGAGGCCCAGCGCCAGCTCGGCGATGCACTGAACCTGACCGGTCTGCTGTTGGCCTCTCTGGAAGACGAGTGCGACAGCCGAGCCATGCAGATCCACACCGTCGCACAGGTCATTCAAGAGAAGCTGGAGAAGGCTTACGACGGGCTCGACAAGCACGACGCCAACCATACGGAACTGCTTCTCGCGTATACCAATCTGAAGGACAAGGCCGACGAGACCGGCTAGCCCTTAGCCGGCGGCGGGCCCGGCAGGGCAGTCAAGTGCTTCCGGGTTGGGGCCCGGTCGTACGGCGCTTTCACTCGCCGGGAACTTACGGTTTTGCCTGTGCAGCCCGCATGGTTGTGCGGTTTCCGTGTCGCGTCACTACAGCGCTACGCTCTGTAGTGACGCGGCTCAGCGATCAGAGTCATCGTCCAGTTCAACGGTAACGGTCATGAACTCTGGCTTGCCTTCGTATTTCACAGCTGAAAACATCACTGACGCCTTCTCGAAATACGGCGGCAATCCGGATCGCCACTTCGATCGTAGGCGAATGCTTGTCGTTCTCGATCGCGTTTATCGTCTGACGGCTCACGCCAACCTGCTCAGCCAGTCCCATTTGCGCTATTTCGCCATTCTTGAATCGGAGTTCCCGGGTACTGTTCGACAAGGTCATTACGGATCAGGCTTCCTCATGGACTCTCGCCAGCGTGCGATCTCGTGCCAGAGATCATGGGCAGACCCGGTGTCAAGCGATGCTGACATAGGGTCCGCTTCGATTGACCAAGTCAAGCAACGTCGACATCGAGTCAGTCAAGCATGATTACCACGATGTCGAGCGAGATTGACGCTGCCGACTTAGTGTCACTGATACTTGACATAGCTGAACATGGCGTGCCAATCGCAATTCTAGTCGAAACGTCAAGAAATGATCGTCGCACTGTCTGGCATCTCAGGCCATTCACGCAATTGTCCCGCAGCATCTGGGCGAACGCTTGCGGTGATGCGAGTGGCGACCTGAGTAGTAGCAAGGTGGATTTTCGCCGCCGTCATCGACGATCGTAAATTGTGTAATGGGACGACAGTAATTTGCGCAATCTAGCCATTTGCTAACGGTAGTCCAAGCGGTAGGGAAAAATGGCTATCGGTATCCCGATACGCATCCGGCCGACCAGTGTGTCGATGTCAATGTCGCACAAAGCCTTTTGCAGGTAGGAATTAGATGCCGCGATCGAACACTACACCGCTTGTGGCTACGATGGCCAATATTGCGAGTCATAGCTTGGCCGCAATGAAACGATTGAAAGTAATTCCGGGAACGCCGAGTTGAAGCCAAGCACCTGAACGTCGGACGGCGCTGAGCAGACGAGAAGACAGCGTCAGTTTCCGATGAATGCTAGCATTAAGCCTACTTCTTAGAAAAGAACACGACATTCTAATGATACGCATACTCGATCTTTCAGCAGATGACGCGCGCGAACATTTTCTGAAGGGCAGCAGCTATTTTAGCAGCTCGATCCCTCTTTACATTAGCTTTGAGCCGGTACTAGCTGCTGTGGACGAGGTACTCGAAAAACAAAGTTACTTGGGGTTTAAGAACGAAAAGAAGCCTAGTGATTTCGAAGGCGTCAACTACCAGTTCACGGCAAACAAGGATGGCCGGTTCGCATGGCGGCCTTTTGAGTTGATTCACCCCGCAATCTACGTTTCGTTGGTCAATACGATTTGCGATCCCAAGAACTGGGAATTCATTATTGAACGACTATCCGAACTCGATGCTAGTGCGGTCCACTGCTGTAGCGCTCCAGTCGTATCGGACGACGAACAGTCAGATGTCGCCACACAAATCAGTTCATGGTGGCAAAAGGTCGAGCAACAGTCCTTAATCTACTCATTGGAATTTTCGCACATTCTCCAAACCGATGTAGTTGACTGCTACGGGTCTTTGTATACCCACAGTATCGCGTGGGCGCTTCACGGTAAGGAGAACGCAAAGGAGAAGAACCGGGACAAGACCCTTATCGGAAACCAGATTGATATGCACATTCAGGCAAGTCGTTATGGGCAAACGAATGGAATATCACAAGGTTCTGTTCTAATGGATTTCGTCGCAGAAATGGTCCTCGCGTATGTTGACAGAAAAATAACCATCGCTCTCGTTGCGATTAACGAGTCCCGATTTCGGATCCTAAGATATCGAGATGACTACAGAATATTCGCGAACAGCGATGAACAAGCCGAACGAATCCTGAAGGTTATCAGCGACTCACTTCAGTCCGTCGGCATGAAACTGGGGGTCACGAAGACCGAAATGAACAGAAATGTTGTTGAGGGCTCAATCAAGCCAGACAAGTTGGCCGGAATCAATTTGGCAAGTTTGGGAAAAGCCAATGCCAAGACCATACAAAAACAGCTACTTCGATTGCATTCCTTTGGGATGAAGTACCCGAATAGCGGTGCATTGCGGCGACTTCTTAGCGATTTTCAACTAAGGATGAAGCTGAAGAAAAAACAGCATAACGACCTAGAAGTACTCGTCGCGATCGCAACTGACATAGCATTCGTTTCGCCAGCAACGATACCAATGGTCGCTACGATTCTTAGCAATTTGATTGCTAGGGCAGGCGACAAGGAGAAAAAGGAACTCTGGAACAAGGTTCGAAAAAAGATGCAGCGTGTGCCATACAATGGCTACTTGGAGATTTGGATGCAGAGAGTTACGCAACCCGATGAGGTTGGCCTAGACTTCGAGAGTAACGAGGCGATTTGCAAGATCGTCAACAAGCAAAACGCAAAACTCTGGGAGAATTGTTGGGTTGGGAGCAAGGACTTGCTTTTAGCTCTTATGGTCTCACAGATTCGGACCGGCTCTGTCGCCGGCGCTCCTGAACAGGTTCAACCTGAGGAAGTTGAATTGTTCAAACAACGTGCATGGGAGTACTAGGTCTGGTCACGCCGAAACGACCTAGATTTGCGACTGCACCTCATAGCTCGGAAGTGTCTAGCAGACCCGGGTCACTCCAGTTCCGGTATTCACTGCTCTTGAAATTCGGAATATCGTCATCTTGTCGTAAAATGCGCTTCTTGCTCTATGGTTCGCAAAAGTCTTTGGTTAAACCAGTGCGGCTGAAGCGGAGAATTAGCGATGCAAGGTCTATACACAAATAGAAATATCGAATCTGACTTCTTTCGAAACGCTCTATATTCGTCTATGCACGGTGTCAGCGATGTCTTCGTCGCAGTTGCCTTTTTTACGGATGAAGACGCAATACAAACCATGACTGAAAGCGGCTGTCATGTTCGCCTTATTGTTCGGCTGGGATTTCCCACAAGTTCAATCGCTTTGCGAAAGTTAATGGGAAACCCGAATGTAGATGTTCGATTTTTCACTAACCGTTCATTTCACCCAAAGCTGTATATTTTCGGTGACAAATTGGCATTCGTCGGCTCAGCTAACCTTACCGGCGCTGCGCTGCTCACTAATCAGGAAGTCGCAGTTTCCGTCGACTCAGAAGATACGAGGTTCGCTGAGTTGAGCGCGTTGTTTGCCAGCTATTGGGACCAGTCTCACGTCCTTACTGATAGTGAGCTTGAGAAGTATGAGCAGATTCAACAGAAGTACAAATCATTAGTGGCAGAGATGCGAAAGTCTGAGAAAGAAATCAAGGACGCTATAGGTGATGTGAACTTTGCGAATATCGGTCGCGGTCAGCAGAAGAAGTCGCAGGAAAGCCTTTTTATTGACACGTACCGAAAGTCATATCAGGAGTCCGTTGCCGCATTTCTAAAAGTACGTGCTGTCTATGAGTCCATCGGACTGAGAAAGGCAGATGAGAGTCTCATTCCTTTACGACTTGAGATTGATTCATTTTTTAGTTTCGTTCGGGACACCTTCGCGCGTAAGGAGTCGTGGAAGGAGCAGCCAAAGGGTTGGGATAAACAGTCGGAAGGTCGCCTTAGGGGGCACATTCAAGAATGGCACAAAACTGAAAGGCCGTACTTCAACGACACAATCGTGAATGTTAACTACCCACTGATACAGAGGGTGCTATCCGCACCCGACTCTATTCAGTCATCGGGACTCGACGAAATCATTGAAGCCATTGTCGTTCTGCACTCATTCCATGACCGCCTCCGGTTCTTCCCGGGTGGCCTCGAAACGCTTAAGTTGGCATTCAAAGAAAAAAACTCAGTAGAGAACGTCAGGAACTCTCTTTCTTATTTACTCTTTGGGCCAGGCGACATCGTTGAGAGAATGTGCAACCTAATTTATAACAGCGATTATAAATTGGCTGAATTCGGTTCGGCCAATGTGCAAGAGATGGTGGGCTGGGTCAATCGCGAAGAGCTACCGGTCGTCAATGGTCGAACTACCAAAGTACTTCGATTCTATGGTTTCGATGTAAGGCAGGTTTGAACGCATTAAGGCGGCTTAGTCCCATTCATCGTTGTTTTCACACTTGGGCCCTCTGATCAACGCGTCTTGCAACAGCCAAACACATTAGGCAACTCGTTTTGGATCGAGCATGAGCAGCAAAAAGAATTCGCGGATAGCGGCGCGAAAAAAACCATTGGCCGATTTTCAAAAAGCCTATCTTGATGGACGTCGCAAGTACGATCAGGCCACTGAGGTTACGATGCGTCTGTCACTGAATCAGCAAGGTATCAACACTGACGGCCGCGGCGTAAGAGCAGTAAGGCTTTTCACTCGACAAACGCTAGTGGCGATGACGTTAAAGCGTATTCTGCCCGATCCTCCGGGCGACTTTCATGCAGAGGCGAGTCTTTGGGACCTTTGCTCTGTTGCTTCTTTGTGCCGAAATCTTGTCGAAGGCTACGTATACCTGCGGTACTTTGGTACCGAGAAAGTCACTCCAGAAGATGCCGAGCTCCGATTCGTCTTAGGACAGTTTCACCGAAACAATGAATGGTACAACATACGAAAGAAAACGGACAAAAATGATCCGGTGTTGCGAGAATTCGAAGCAGGCCTTCGAGAACAGGAAGAAAGGCTGAATAATCATCCTTATATTAAAGAGCTAACGGCGCCTCAAAGGAACCGGGTCCGACTGCGGCATGAGATGTACAAGACGAAGGCCGATTTCGAAGTTGAGGAATCCGTCTGTGTCAGTTTACGACGAGATTTTCAATTACTGTCCAACCAGGTGCACCCGCTTCCGTTATCCATTGAGCGTATTGACAACGAGAGGGGACGAGGCATTGGCAATGAAGCGGACGTAAATTGGTGCTTGCTAAGCATGAGTCTAGCAACCAGATACCTAGCGGCGTCAACCGTATCTATTGCCGACTACTTTCCGGTGCAGCTGGGCGAACCGTTCAAAGAGGAGCTGGATCAGATTCGACCTTTTCTGGAATTGTTCTGAAAATCAATGTGTTGCTGAATTCCGGTAAGGTATGTCAAATAATTACCAATTAGGCAACATTGGTTTCGGGTAGGTCATTCCGTAAGCTTCCCTGAAATGTAGACCACTCATGGGTAGAGAATCTTGGCAATTGACCCCATCCCCAATATTCGGACAGTTGCTGTTAGAGAAACTCGGCCTGCTGATGCTCGGTGACAAACTCCTGAGGCGTTCGATCATTCAGTGATTGATGCGGGCGGTGTTCGTTGTAATCGACTCGCCAAGCCTCGACCTTTTGCTG
>JANQGP010000219.1 GCA_028277265.1 Woeseiaceae bacterium
CGGCAAGAAGCTCGGTGCCGACGAACTCTTCTTCCACGAACTCGTCGCGCCGCTCGCCAAAGAAATGGGCGGAGCGTATCCCGAGCTGGCCAGGGCGCAGGCGCATGTCGAGAAAGTTCTGAAAAAAGAGGAAGAGCGCTTCGCCGAAACCCTCGACCAGGGGATGGAAATCCTCGAGGCGGCGATTGCGGATCTCGATGGCAGGAAACTCCCCGGCGACATCGTCTTCAAGCTTTACGACACATACGGATTCCCGGTCGACCTCACGGCCGACATTGCGCGTGAACGCGGGCTCACCGTCGACGAGAAGGGCTTCGAAACGGCGATGGAAGGTCAGCGCGCGCGCGCGCGGGCCGCGAGCAAGTTCGGTGCGGCGGACGGCGAGGGCCTCAAGACCGACGCAAAGACCGAGTTTCTCGGTTATGCAGGAACCGAAGGTTCGAGCCAGGTCGTTGCGCTGTTCAAGGACGGTGAAGCCGTCGACGAACTGGGCGCCGGCGACGACGGTGCCGTAGTTCTCGAGGCAACGCCTTTCTACGCCGAATCCGGCGGTCAGATCGGCGACGCGGGCATTCTTGTCGACGAAGGCAAGCTGTTCCGCGTTGACGATACGCAGAAGAGCGCGGATGCCAACGTGCATTTCGGCACGGTCGAGCAGGGTGCCCTGAAAGTCGGCGACAATCTCGAGGCCGTTGTCGATGCCGACCGGCGCCAGGCCATTCGCCTGAACCATACGGCAACGCACCTGATGCATGCGGCCCTGCGGCAGGTCCTCGGCGAGCACGTTACGCAAAAGGGATCGCTCGTCGCGCCCGACCGACTGCGCTTCGATTTCTCGCACTACGAAGGCGTCACGCCCGAGCAGCTGCAGGAGATCGAGGACCTCGTCAACGGCGAGATTCGCAAGAACTCGCCGGCGCAAACCGATCACATGACCTACGACGATGCGATCGAGTCGGGTGCGATTGCGTTGTTTGGCGAGAAGTACGGCGACAAGGTCCGCGTGCTGCGCATCGGCGAGTTCTCGGTCGAGCTTTGTGGCGGCACTCACGTCGAGCGCACGGGCGACATCGGCGTCTTCAAGATCATGCACGAGGGCGGCGTTGCATCGGGCGTACGCCGCATCGAAGCCGTGACCGGTGCCGGTGCGATGGAGTGGATCGATGCCAACCAGCGAACCCTGCACGAGCTTTCCGGCATGCTGCGAAGCACGCCGGACCAGGCGGCCGGCAAGGTCGACGCGCTGCTCAGACGTACGAAGGAACTCGAAAAGGAACTCGCGGCCGCCAAACAGGCGCTCGTCACCGGCCAGGCGACCGATCATTCGGAGGCTGTCGAGGAAGTCGCCGGTATCAAGGTCCTGGCGACGCGGATGGACGGCGCCGACGCGAAGACGCTGCGCGATGCGGTCGACCGCTTCAAGGACAAGCTTAAGAGCGGTGTCGTCGTGCTCGGCGCGGTCGACGATGGCAAGGTTCGCCTTGCCGCGGGCGTTACCAAGAACAACACGGACAGGATTCGTGCGGGTGACCTGATCAAGCCCGTCGCCGAGCAGGTCGGCGGCAAAGGCGGCGGTCGGCCCGACTTCGCGCAGG
Source organism: Woeseiaceae bacterium (assembly GCA_028277265.1). Lineage (GTDB taxonomy): Bacteria > Pseudomonadota > Gammaproteobacteria > Steroidobacterales > Woeseiaceae > UBA1847. The sequence goes on from JANQGP010000219.1 coordinate 1,596, forward strand.
CCGGCGGCAGCGATCCGTCCAAGCTCGATGCCGCCCTGAAATCCGTCTCGAGCTGGGTTGCGGACCAACTCTCCTGAGCAACTGGTCTAATTTGCCGAGATGACGCTTTTTTCCATAATTGGTCTTTCCCCACAAAAATCGGCTAGTATTACAACAGTTTAGGAACATCGACGCGCCACAAGAACGGGACTTGAAGCCCCGCAAGCAGGAGTAGGAAGTCATGCTGATTCTGACGCGACGCGCTGGAGAGACGGTCATGATCGGAAGCGATATCACGATCACCGTCCTGGGGGTCAAGGGAAATCAGGTCCGTATCGGGATCAATGCACCCAAAGACGTCGCAGTGCACCGGGAAGAAATCTACGAGCGAATACAGAGCGAGAAGTCCTCTGGGGATAGTGCTGAATCCGAGTAGGCAAGGCGGATGGCGAAACCGCTTTACCGACCGTATCCCGAACAGTAATATGTCCGACCTCGCGCGCCCCCGGCCCGCGGGGCCTTTTTTTCGACGGAGAGATGGCTGAGAGTCGACTAACATCGCCGCAGGCGATTTAGGACGAACGAGCGCAGCGAGGTCGCCCGCAGGGCGAGGGACGAAGTCCCGAGTCAACGCGCTCCCCTGCTAAGGGAGTAAGGGTTAAAAGCCCTTCGAGGGTTCGATCCGAGGCGCGCAGCGCCGACAGACGCGCGAAGCGCGCCGCGAAGCGGTGAGGAGCGAAGCGACGAATCCATCCCTCTCGGTGGGAACGGCAAAAAACAGATTTCGGAGAGATGGCTGAGTGGTCGAAAGCGCTCCCCTGCTAAGGGAGTAAGGGTTAAAAGCCCTTCGAGGGTTCGAATCCCTCTCTCTCCGCCAATTTTGGCTGCAAGTAACAGAAAAATGCAAAAAAAACAGAAGGGCCGGGAGTCCGATTAGCGGCGTTGCTTTGACAATGGACCGTCGATCGAATGATCGTGGCACCCCGTGCCGGCCCTGTCGTCGCTGGCTTTGCAGCCCTCGTCACATGATCGAATGTCAGCTCCTATAAGGAGAAGCCGCTCGAACGTCGCATAATAGCCATTAACAAGTGGGCAGGAGTCGGCCACAACTAGCCGTTCCTAGATCTCTATACTTCCGCGTCTCCAGCCCGTGATGAACGAGTCAAAGTCTGGTGCTAGCCGCACAAACTCATCGCCAATCGGCACGTATGCATAGACAGCGTGATCGTTCGGCTTGAGCACGAACTCGATTCCATCTACCCCTGCGTGCCCTAGCACATAAACATTTCTCGACTCGTCAACATGCCGATCTGCCTCAGAGAGAACATACTGACATTGTGAATCGGTATCGAAGTATCCGTGTTTGCGGTAATCGGAAGCGTCGATTTGTTGAGTTTGAAATCGAGACATTTCGTCAACTGCGTAGGAACCGCGACCGGTCGCTTTGGGTCATCAACTGCCTTCGAGTCTATCACCGATCGAGGGGCAGCTAATCAGGGCTTCCGGGTCGCTCAGACGCGTTTCCGCGGAAACCGCCTGTTGCGATCGTCAGCTCCTGCAGAGAGCGGTCGTTCATTGCGCCTCGGAAGGACGACCCACAATCTGCGGTGAGCCGCCGTTAGCGATGTCTACAGCTTGTTCAATTGAGAGCTGAAACCAATACTCTTTCGTATCGTTCGCGTACCACGAAAACAGAAAAGCCTGTTCGTCAGCATCAAACCCACCACAGAAAGACGCCGATTGAAACATGTCGTCGGACTCGATCTCGGCCCATTGTTTCAATGACAATCCCTCAGCAACGATGGACTGGCAGATCGAACGAAGCTCTTTGTTTGATGGAATCCGCATGAGATTTGCATTGATTCACGAATGACCGGAAACGGTCAACGGCCGTCATTGTACGCTGAACAAGGCGACCGGCCGGAGTCGGCGAAAGCGGTCACTCGTCCAAATCAAACAAACGCCAAAAAGAAGACGATTAGCCAGAGCAGAAGCGGCACATGGGAAAGAACAGCGTACTGAGGAAATCGGCGCATGCTAGCGCCGGCTATTATCAGTAGTGCGCCAGACCACGTCAGCAGAAGTGGCAGTAGAGCACCAATACCGTGTAGTTCGTACTCTGCTCCAAGCAATCCGAGGACATGATGGATTGCGAGAGCGGCAATCAGAAGTCCGCCAGTCCAGATCTCAGCGGTTGCAAGTGCGGAACAGGGAGCCCGTTTGTCGTCCACAATTTCGGTGCTACGCATTAGCTTTTCTCAGATGACGAATGGCTGGATTGGGTCAGCCGCCGTCATTCTACCTTGAAACATCCGGACGGTGGCTTCCGGCCGAAAGCGGACGCTCAATCGTGATTGTCTTGTCGGCGAAACTCACCGCTCAAAACGACCACTCGCTTGTCCTCGACTGCAAGGGTAATCGAGACGATCGCCGAGGGACAACACATGGCGTCTCCCGGGATACGTTTTTTGCCTGTGATCGTTAGCTCGTTTCCGCGACTCGAGTATTGCCGCAACGTGTCCGGCACCATTTCCGATTCAGGAATGAACAGTACGTCTGTGGTGTCGAAGTTCTCCGTTAGGAATGCAACGACAAACATTCCGAATGCTTTATCACCGTGATTCGGCCCGTGTTCATCCGTGTAGACGACCAGCATGTCGGTATAAGCATCGCCATCAAAACCACCTTCAAATCTGGCCAAGACCTTGCCCGGCCCATTCTGTTCCGTGCGGTGCGACTCGATGAATACCTGAACAGCAAGAGGGTCGATAACTCGACGCGGTTCGTCCGCAAGCGCGAGATTGCTCAAGACAATCCAGAGAACAACTGACAAGAGGCGCGAGGCGAGTATCAAAATTGATTCCTCGATTTGGCTGCATCGAGTGACCGCTATGGGTCAATTGACATCATCCTGCCCCAATATGCCTGGACGGCTGCGCACAGCCACAAGCGGATGGTCACGCGAAGGGGCTATCGACGACTTCTCCATACCCTACGATACTTCCGCCCTCCCGCAGAGTAAACGTCGCGCCCGGCAGCAGTTCTTCGTATTCAACGGCCGGGTAGTAGGCCAACAGGAGCGTCACCGACAGACTGCGATTGTGACCTGAGAGCTGCCGTTCAGGCGGCTGCAATCGCCAACGACGCATCCCTCACGTCACTGCCATCGCCGCCCCGATAATCCCCGCATCGTTGAGAAACCGTGCGATGTGAATCGGTGTCTCCACCGTGATGCCCTCGCGATACTTCTCGTATTTTTTGCTCGCCCCGCCGCCGAGAATGAAATGGTCCGGTGTGCACACGCGTGCCGCGCGCTGGAGAAAACCGTCGAAACGTACCGCCCATTCCTCCCAGGACAAGTCGTCGATCTTGCGCGCACGGTTGCTGGCCCAGCGCTCGTACGGGACGCCATCATGGCCGGCCATGTGGCCGAGTTCCAGGTTGGGAATGAGTTTTCCCTCGTAGAAGAGCGCGCTGCCGATACCCGTCCCGATCGTCAGCGTGATGACGGTTCCCGCAAGGCCTGCGCCGGCCCCGAGCCGCATCTCGGCCACGCCCGCGGCGTCCGCATCGTTGATGACGGTAAATGGCAGGCCCGTTGCCTCGGAAAACGCTTCGTCGATCGCGACGCCAACCCACTCGCGGTCCATATTACTTGCGCTTTTGGCCCGGCCATCAACCACGATCGTCGGGAAACAGCAGCCCACAGGGCCTGAATAGCCTAGCCGGGAGACCAGTTCTGTCACGGCGCTGGCGACGCTGCCCGGCTTGGCCGGCCGGGGCGTGGCTAAACGTAGCCGCTCGCTAATAAGCTCTCCCGATCCACGGTCGACCAGGGCCGCCTTGATGCCAGTGCCGCCGACATCGATTCCGAGTACCTCAGCCATGCCTCACGTTACCACGTCGAGATCACAAGATAGCGGGATTCGTGAAGACCGGCCTCGGGCGGGATTTA
>JANQGP010000312.1 GCA_028277265.1 Woeseiaceae bacterium
CGAAAAGCGTATCTTCACGGAGCAGGCCGAGGCGTCGGGCAAGCCGGCCGAGATCATCGAGAAGATGGTCACGGGCCGCGTCAACAAGTTCCTCAAGGAAATTACGCTGGTCGGCCAGCCGTTCGTCAAGGACCCGGACACGACCGTGGGCAAGCTGCTCAAGGGCGCCGGCGCCGAGGCCGCGTCTTTCATTCGTTACGAGGTCGGCGAGGGCATCGAGAAGAAGGACGAGAACTTCGCGGACGAGGTCATGAAGCAGATCAAGGACGCGAAGAAAGACGACGATAGTGAGAATGACAGCTAAGAAGTTCGTTTAACCCGTTGATTACGTTAGAATCAACGGCCGCATCTGAGAGAAGAAGACTATTGAGGCCAGCGAATGAATGACGGTCCGGTTCAGTACCGACGTGTACTGCTGAAACTCAGCGGTGAAGCGCTGATGGGCGAACTGGATTACGGTATCGAGCCGAAAGTCATTCAACGCATCGCGGCCGAGATCGCGACAGCCCGCAACGCGGGTGTCGAGATCGCCATCGTGGTCGGCGGCGGGAACATCTTCCGCGGCGCGGGCCTGGCGCGTGCCGGCATGGATCGCGTCACCGGCGACCACATGGGCATGCTCGCGACGGTCATGAATGCGCTGGCCATCCAGGACGCACTCGAATCGCTGGACGCGCACGCGCGCGTCATGTCGGCGCTCCGAATCAACGCGGTGTGCGAAGACTACATCAGACGCCGCGCCATTCGGCACCTCGAGAAAGGCCGAGTCGTCATCATGGCAGCGGGTACCGGCAACCCGTTTTTTACGACGGACACCGCGGCCAGTCTTCGTGCCATCGAGATCGGTGCCGACGTGTTGCTCAAAGCCACGAAGGTCGACGGTGTGTACGATGCCGACCCGGCAACCAACGCCAAAGCCAGGCGCTACGAGACGGTGACCTACGATCAGGTCATCGCGGACAAGCTCGGCGTCATGGATGCTACGGCCATTGTCATGTGCCGCGACAATCATTTGCCACTGCGAGTGTTCGACCTGTCCCGTGCCAATGCACTCGTGCAGGCGATGTCGGGTGACGAGATCGGCACACTGGTATCCGCTTAATCTGAAGAGGGCTATTCATCGTGTTGGACGAAATCATGAAAGATGCCGCGACGCGCATGAGCAAGAGCGTTGCCGCGCTGCAAACCGAGCTGACCAAGATCCGGACGGGCCGTGCGCATACCAGCCTGCTGGATCACATCACGGTCGAGTACTACGGCAGCCAGGTCCCCCTGAACCAGGTCTCCAATGTCGGCGTTGAAGATTCCCGCACATTGACCGTGACGCCGTGGGAAAAGGACATGGTGCAGCCGATCGAGAAGGCCATCATGGGGTCCGATCTGGGCCTGAACCCGTCGTCGGCCGGCACGGTCATCCGCGTGCCGCTCCCGGCGCTGACCGAAGAGCGTCGCAAGGACATGATCCGGGTCGTGCGCCAGGAAGCCGAAGGCGGGCGCATCGCGGTACGGAACATTCGTCGCGATGCAATGCACGACGTCAAGGAGCTGCTCAAGGAGAAGATGATCGGCGAAGACGAGGAACGCCGCGCCGAGGGCGAGATCCAGGAGATTACGGACAAGTACGTCGCCGAAATCGACAAGGTGCTCGCTGTCAAGGAAGAAGAGCTCATGGAGATCTGACAGGCGTCGCCCGTCGATTGTATCCGTGATCACCGAACCGGCGAATATTCCGACCCACGTTGCCGTCATCATGGACGGGAACGGGCGCTGGGCGCGCGCACGAGGAAAGCCACGAAACGCCGGTCATCGTGCCGGCGTCAGGGCGGTCCGCGCGACCGTCGAGGCCGCGGCCGAACGCGGTATTTCGTACCTGACACTGTTTGCCTTCAGCAGCGAAAACTGGCGCAGGCCCGAACAGGAGGTTTCGGGCCTGATGGGATTGTTTGTCGAAGCGCTGCGACGGGAAGTGGCCGAGCTGCATCGTAATAATGTAAGGCTCCGATTCATCGGGGCGCGCGAACAGCTGTCCAACGGCCTGCAGCACAGGATCAAAGCGGCTGAGGACAAGACGGCCGGCAACACCGGCCTGGTGCTGAACGTCGCGGTCGCCTTTGGCGGCCGCTGGGATATCGTCAACGCCGCGCAGACCGTGGCGGCGCGCGTGGCGAGAGGCGAGCTCGCCCCGGACGACATCGACGAGGCCGACGTTGCCAAGTCTCTGCAACTGGGCGAGTGTCCCGATCCGGATCTGCTGATCCGGACGGGCGGTGAGCAGCGGATCAGCAACTTCTTGCTTTGGAATATCGCGTACGCCGAGCTCTGGTTTACGGACGTATTATGGCCGGATTTCGACAAGCAACACTTCGATGCGGCACTGGCGGCGTTCGGTGCCAAGCAACGCCGTTACGGCCATACGGGCGAGCAGGTAGAGGCGGCGAAATGCTGAAGACCAGGATCATCACTGCAGTATTCGCGCTCGTCGCCGTCGGCATCGTCCTGTTCGCCCTTCCGCCCCTTTATGCGGAGTTCGTCATCGGACTGCTGATGATAGCCGGCGCCCTGGAATGGGCCGCATTGCTGGACACGCAAAGCAGCACGCAACGCCTTATCTATACTGCCCTGGTTGCAACGGCGATCGCCGGAGCCTGGTTCGGTATCACCGGGCATTCGGAGCTCATCCTGCAGATCGCCTGTGTCTGGTGGGTGCTGGCGTTTCTCTGGAATCTGCGCTTCCCGACGCCGATCCCGAACGCGCTGCGCTGGATTTGTGGCTTTCTCGTGATCGTGCCCTTATTCGTCGCGTTGATCCTTCTGCTCCGCCAGGGCGTTGAATACCTTATCTTCACCCTGCTGATCGTCTGGGTTGCCGACGGCGGCGCCTATTTCGCAGGCAAGGCTTTCGGGCGCGTCAAGCTCGCCCCGGCCATCAGCCCGGGCAAGACCTGGGAAGGCGTGGTCGGGGGATTCGTTTTCGTGGCGGTGCTCGCGACGGCGGTGGCCATCTGGCAGGGCCTCGGCATCGCGGTGCTCGTTCCGTTCTGTCTCGCGGTGGCGGCTGTTTCGATCGTCGGCGATCTGACGGTCAGCATGTTCAAGCGCACGGCCGGTGTGAAAGACAGCGGTACGCTGTTTCCGGGCCACGGCGGCGTGCTGGATCGCGTCGACTCGGTTGCCGCGGCCGCGCCCTTATTCGTTTTGGGAATGAACTGGCTGGGGCTCGTATGATGTCACGTTCAGGAAACGTTCACAGACCGTCGAATAGGCTGACATGGGAAGCTGCGGGAACTGCGGCCGTACGCGTCAGTCAACTAGGAAACGTTGCTGTCTATGGGTAGTGCACTGGCCAACTTGTTGTATTTCATCGTCGCGATCAGCGTTCTGGTCGCGGTGCACGAGTACGGGCACTACATCGTGGGCCGCTGGGCCGGGATGAAGGTGCTGCGCTTTTCAATAGGCTTCGGCAAGCCCATCTGGATGTGGCGCGGCGGCAAGGACAACACCGAATACTGCATCGCATCGATTCCGCTCGGCGGCTACGTGCGGTTTCTCGACTCTCGCGAGGGGCCGATCCCGGCCGAAGACGAAGGCCGGGCATTCAATCAGCGCCCCATTCCCTGGCGTATCGCCGTATTGCTGGCCGGACCGCTGTTCAACTTCCTGCTCGCAATCGCGTTGTATTGGGCCCTGTTCATACCGGGTGACCAGGGTATGCGGCCGACGATCGGCGACGTCGCGCCGGCCTCGCATGCCGAGCGTGCCGGTCTCCGTCACGGTGACCGGATAAAGGCTGTCGGCGATCGCACGACGGAGACCTGGCAACAGGCGCTCGTCGCGATTCTCGAAGACATGGTTGCTGACGGCCGGGTTGTGCTGACGCTGGTCGCCGAGAACGGTGGGCAACGGCGCGCAACAATCGACGTAGGCGATGATGCCGGCCGACTGACCGAACCCGGTGTGCTCTTCGACGGGTTGGGCTTCGTGCCGGGCCAGCCGCTCGCGGTGGTGGGCAGTACCACTGACGATGGAGCTGCGGCAGGCGCGGGCATCCGGCCCGGCGATAGAATCACGTCGATGGGCGGCGAGCCGATTCGCTACTGGTCGGAATTGCTGGGCGCGGTCTGGCAAAGACCCGGAGAGACCGTGTCACTGGGTTACGATCGCTTCGGCCAGCCCGAAACGGTGACCTTGACGATCGGTTCCGACGGCACGGGCAGCAATCGTCGCGGCATGATCGGGGTCATGCTGCCGGAGGCGCTGCGCGAGCATTACTTCTACACGAGGACGTACACGCTGGGCGAGTCCCTGAACGCGGCTGTCGAGAAGACCTGGTCGTCGACCGTTTTCACCGTCCGCATGCTGGGTCGAATGGTGACCGGCGACGTGTCCATAAAGAACATCAGCGGGCCGATCAACATCGCCCAGTTCGCCGGCGAATCGGCCGAGCGCGGCCTGAGTTACTTCCTCGGGTTCCTCGCGATCATCAGTATCAGCCTCGGCGTGCTGAACCTGCTGCCGATTCCCGTGCTGGACGGTGGTCAGATCGTCTACCAGCTCGCGGAACTCGTGAAAGGCAGTCCGCTGACCGAAAGGGCGCAGATTCTCGGCCAGCAAATTGGCATACTCGCACTGTTGTTGCTGATGAGCTTCGCGTTCTACAACGACATCGATAGAATCCTGGGCTGACCGGGACGGACGGAATACGCTACGCATGAGAAATACTGTTTTCGCTCTGTTGGCCCTGATGCCGCTGTCGTCTCTCGCGGCGAGCAACTTCGTCGTGAAGGACATGCGCGTCGAAGGCCTGCAGCGTATTTCCGAAGGTACCGTCTTCAACTACCTGCCCATCAACATCGGCGACGAGATTGACGGCATCCGCATCGGTGAGGCGATTCGAGCCCTCTACGGCCAGGACCTGTTCGACAACATCGAAATGCGGCGCGAAGACGACACGTTGATCATCGTCGTCCAGGAACGTCCGTCAATCGAGAGTTTCACTATCGACGGCAACAAGGACATCAAGACCGAAGACCTGATGGACTCACTGCGCAGTGTCGGCCTGGCGCGCGGGCGAACGTTTGATCGCTCGGTGCTCGACAACGTCGAGATGTTCCTGCGCGAGCAGTATTACGATCGCGGCAAGTACGGCGTCGTCATCGAATCGGAGATTCAGGACCGTCCCAACAACACGGTTCGCATCCAGGTCAACGTGAAGGAAGGTGACCGCGCGAAGATTCGCCAGGTCAACATCGTCGGCAACGAAGTGTTCGATGAGGGCGAGATTCGCGAGGGATTCGAACTCGACACGGCGAACTGGCTGTCGTGGTTCCGTCAGGATGACCGGTACGCGAAAGAATCGCTCGAAGGAGACCTCGAGACGCTGCGCTCGTTCTACATGGACCGCGGCTACGCGGACTTCGAAGTCGAGTCGACGCAGGTCGCGATTTCGCCCAACAAGAAGGACATCTACGTTACGGTGAATATCGATGAGGGCGACGTCTATACGATTTCGGACGTCAAACTCGTCGGTGACATGGTGGTCGAAGAGGCGTTCCTGCGAAATTTCATTCTGGCGCAGCCCGGTTCCGTTTTTAACCTGAATCTGCTCACCCAGACGGCCGACCTGATGTCGTTCCGGCTTGGTGAAGAAGGCTACGCCAACGCCGAGATCGAACCGGTGCCCGAGCTCGATCACGAGAACAAAGAAGCCGCGATCACGTTCTATATCAATCCTCAGAGCCGCGTTTACGTTCGCAACATCAACTTCCGTGGTGTCGACCAGGTCGATGACGAAGTACTGCGCCGCGAGATGCGCCAGATGGAGCGCTCGTACCTGTCGAACCGCCTCGTCGATCGATCCAAGATCCGCCTGCAGCGCCTGCCGTTCGTGGAACGGGTCGAAGTCGAGAACGAGCCGGTGCCGGGCAGCCCTGATCTCGTCGACGTCAACTTCGACATCGAGTACCGTATGCCCGGTCAGTTCTCGGGCGGTGTGGGCTATTCCGAATCACAGAAACTGATGCTCAACGGAAGCGTCGTGCACACGAATTTTCTGGGCACCGGAGATCGTGTTGCTGTCGAATTGAACTCCGGCCGCTTTCAGAAGCTCTACAGCGTGTCGCATTCCGATCCGTACCGGACGATGGACAATTTGCGCAGGACCGTGAGTGTCAACTACCGCGACATCAGCCGCTTCACGTCAGCCTCGTCGGAATTCAGCACGAAGACGTTTGGTGCGACACTCGACTACGGTTATCCGATCACGGAGTTCCAGACCCTGTCGTTCGGCGCAACGGTGCAGCACTCGGAGCTGCTGGCGTTTACGGGCAGTACACTGCAGGTTCAGGACTGGGTACTCAACAACGGCGAGCAGTTCGGTAGTGACGTGACCGGCAGCAACTCGGCGTTCGGTACCGAGTTCGACACGCTCGAACTGATCGCGGGCTGGACCTACGACAGCCGCAACCGTGCGCTCTTCGCCAATCGTGGCATGCGCCAGCAGCTGTTCCTGTCTTTCGCGGTGCCGGGCAGCGATGTCGAGTTCTACCAGGCGCGCTACAGTTTTACAAAGTACTTTCCGATCACGCCGAAGTGGGTCGTGCGCTTCAATACCGAACTCGGCTTCGGCGAGGCGCTGGGCGACACGACGGCTCTGCCGCCGTACAAGCAGTTCTACGGCGGTGGACCCCAGTCGGTACGCGGTTTCAAGGAGTCCTACCTAGGGCCTCGCGACAGCGCGGGCCGGCCGTATGGCGGCAACGTGTTGGTTGCAAGTCAGCTAGAGCTTATACTCCCGCTTCCGGACAAATGGGCGAGTCAGGCGCGTGCCAGCCTCTTTTACGACGCCGGGAACGTGTTCAACACGGGCGAAGTCCAGTTTACGGACAGGCTGGGCGCCCCGCTCGAGTACAAGCCCGACTTCGAGGAGTTGAGAACGTCGGTCGGCATCGGGGTGCAGTGGCTCGCGCCACTGGGGCTGTTCAGGTTCAGTTACGCGTTCCCGCTGAATCCGTATGATGGCAATGACAGGTATTTCGGAGACGAGCTGGAACGGTTCCAGTTCTCCATTGGACAAGCGTTTTAGTTAGGATTGGATTGTTTATGAAGTTCGTAAAGCAACATGTGGTTAAGGCTGTAGCGGGCATAGCCCTGGTATGCGCGTTCGCGCTGCCCGCAGCTGCACAGGAAATGAAGATCGGCGTCGTCAGCTTGCCGGCCCTGATTGAACGGGCGCCGCAGACGAAGGCCGCAATGGATGCTTTGCAGGAAGAGTTCGCGCCTCGTCAGCGCGAGTTCCAGGCGAAGCAGAAAGAGTACGAGGACCTGGCGGATAAGATTCAGAAAGACCTCGCGGTCATGGGTGAGACGGAGCGCCGCAACGCGCAGAAGGAAGTGCGCGACCTCGAGCGCGACCTTGCGCGTATGCAGAACGAGTTCCAGGAGGACCTCAACCTTCGCCAGAACGAAGAATACGGCAAGCTGCAGCGCGATATGCTCAAGGAAGTGCAGGACTTCGCCGAGGCTCAGGGTTATGACCTGATCGTCGGCGACGGTGTGTTGTACGTAACGAGCGCCGTGAACATCACGGACGACGTTCTGCGGGCGGTCGAAGCCAACTATCAGGCAACCAGCGCGCGCTAAGCTCGCTCCCGATGCCGGTCAGCCTCGGAGAACTCGCGATACAGTCGGGCTGTGAGCTGATCGGCGATCCCGACGTCGAGGTCGGAAACGTCGCTTCCCTCACGAACGCCGACGCGCAGTCGCTGACCTTCTTGTCAAATCCCGCTTTGAAAGAGCAGCTGTCTTCGACGAAGGCAGCCGCCGTCATCCTGCGTCCGGCTGATGCAGACGATTGCCCGGTTGCGGCGATCCTCCACGACGACCCGTACGCGTGTTATGCGCGCATGGCCGGCGTCATTTGTCCGCCGCCTGAGTATGAGCCCGGAATCCACGCATCGGCTGTCGTTGACTCGCGCGCCAGCGTGGCGCCGTCGGCGCACCTTGCGCCAAACGTCGTTGTCGGCGCCGATTCGACGATCGGTGAGAACGTCTACATCGGCCCCGGCACGGTCATCGGTTCGGGTTGCAGCATCGGCGACGAGTGTCGATTCATCGCCAACGTGACGCTTGCTCGCGCCGTGCGGATCGGTAAGCGGGGTATCTTTCACCCCGGCGTTGTTCTGGGTTCCGACGGTTTCGGCAACGCGATGACGCCGGATGGCTGGATCAAGGTGCCGCAAGTCGGCGGCGTCCGGATCGGTGATGATGTGGAAATCGGGGCGAATACAACCGTGGACTGCGGTGCGATCGACGACACCGTCATCGAGGATGGCGTTCGTATCGACAACCAGTGCATGATCGCACACAACGTGCACATTGGCGCGCATACGGCGCTGGCCGCTATGGTCGGAATCGCCGGCAGCGCGACTATCGGCAAACGATGCCTCTTCGCCGGCAAGGCCGGGTCCGTCGGCCACATTACGATTTGCGACGATGTGGTCGTCGGTGCCAGGTCGTTTGCCTCCAAGGACATCACGGAGCCGGGGACCTACCTCGCGAGCTTCCCTGCGGAGCCGGCGAAAGACTGGACCAGGCGCGTTGCCCGGTTCCGGCGCATCGAGGCGCTGCAGGACCGCGTCAGGAATCTGGAAAAGAAATGATTCATGCAACAGCGATTGTCTCTGACACGGCAATCATTGCGGACGACGTCGAGATAGGCCCCTATGCAGTCATCGGTGACGGTGTCGAGATCGGCAGCGGAACCCGCGTTGACAGCCACGTGGTCATCAATGGACCCGCGGTCATCGGCAAGGACAATCACATTTACCAGTTCGCGTCCATCGGCGACGACCCGCAGGACAAGAAGTACGCGGGTGAGCCGACGCGGCTCGTGATCGGCGACCGCAATACGATTCGCGAGTTTTGCACGTTCAGTCGCGGCACGGTGCAGGATCGTGGCGAAACGACGATCGGCAACGACAACTGGGTCATGTCCTACGTGCACATCGCGCATGACTGCGTTATCGGGGACAACACGATCATGGCCAACAACGCGACGCTTGCGGGGCACGTCCACGTCGGCGACTGGGTCATCTGCGGCGGTTTCTCGGGCGTGCATCAGTTCTGCAAGATCGGCGCGCATGCGTTCCTCGGCATGTACAGCGTCGTGAATCGAGACATACCGGCGTACACGACGGTTTCCGGCCACCCGGCGGCGGCGCGCGGCATCAACAGCGAGGGCCTGAAGCGGCGTGATTTTTCCCCTGATCAGATCCGCAACATCAAGAACGCGTATCGCATCACCTTTCGCCAGGGGAAGAAGAAGGAACAGGCAATCGAGGAGATTACGGCGTTGGTGGGTGAGCAGCCCGAGCTCCTGGCCTTCCTCGAATCGCTGCGTTCGTCCGAACGCGGTCTCGCGCGCTAGTGTCTTGTCCGATCAACTCACATGAAAATCGGACTGGTTGCTGGTGAAGCTTCCGGTGACGTTCTCGGCGCCGGCCTGATTCGTGCGTTGCGGGACCGCTACCCGGACGCGACCTTCGAAGGCGTCGCAGGCCCCGAGATGGTCGCGGCCGGCTGCGACCAGTGGGAGCCGGCCGAGTCGCTCGCGGTCATGGGGCTCGTTGAACCCCTGGCTCACATCCCGCGGCTGCTGCGGCTGCGACGCGAACTGGCGCGTCGCTGGCGTGAATCGCCACCCGATGTTTTCGTCGGGATCGACGCACCGGATTTCAATCTCGGTCTCGAGAAGAAACTGCGCAGGGCGGGTATTCGCACAGCGCACTACGTGAGTCCGACGATCTGGGCCTGGAGGCCGGGACGCGTCAGGAAAGTGCGCAAAGCGGCGGATACCGTGCTGTGCATCCTGCCCTTCGAGCCGCCACTGTACGAACGGCACGGAGTTGCAGCCGTGTTCGTTGGCCATCCGAAGGCCAGCGAGGTTCCGGAAAGTGTCGACACGCGGGCCGCGCGCCGGTCGCTCGGACTCGATGCGGTCGAAGTCGTCGCGCTCATGCCGGGGAGCCGCAAGGGCGAAGTCCAGCGCGTCGGCGGCATCATCGCGGCGGCGGCTTCATTGATCGCGAAGGCGCGGCCCGGCGTGCGGTTCGTTATGCCGATCGCGGGCGGCAGGCTGCGGCCGTTGATCGAACAGCAGTTGGCCGACAACCTCGTCAGCGACCATGTGCAACTGATCGACGGTCGCTCGATCGAGGTGATGAGCGCCGCGGACGTCGTTTTGCAGGCGTCGGGTACGGCCGTGCTCGAGGCGGCGCTATTGCAGAAACCGTCTGTCGCGACGTATCGGGTCGCGCCGATCACCTATTGGATCGTCAAGGGTCTGCGATTGCTCAAACTAAAGCACTACACATTGCCTAACCTCCTTACCGAGGAGCCACTCATTGCCGAATTCATACAGAGCGGGGCGTTGCCGGGCCCGATCGCCGATGCCGTGATCGCGTTGCTCGACGACCCGGGACGCCGACAGTCCATCGCGAGGAGATTTGATAGACTGCGGCAGGAGCTGGCGCTGGATGCAGACCAGCGTGCCGCCGACGCCGTCGTCGCACTGGCTCGGCCTCAACAGAGTCGTTCTCAGCACTGATGCTACAGGCAGGATTGTTTCAACCCGACGGCCTCGTCGCGGGCGTCGACGAGGCGGGGCGCGGACCGTTGGCGGGCCCCGTGGTTGCGGCCGCGGTCATCCTCGACCCGGAGTATTGCATCGACGGTCTCGACGACTCGAAGAAGCTCAGCGCGCCAATACGCGAGCGTCTGGCCGGCGAGATTCGTGAGCGAGCGCTCGCCTGGTCGGTCGCTCTCGCCGAACCCGCCGAGATCGACGAATTCAACATCCTTGCGGCGACGATGCTGGCAATGCGTCGAGCTATCGCATCGCTGCCGGTGATGCCGAAAAGCGTTAAGGTCGACGGCAATCGCCTGCCCGACCTTTCCTTCGACGATGTCAGATTGCAAGGTGAGGCGGTGATCGGTGGCGACGGCAAGATTGCATCGATCAGCGCGGCGTCGATTATCGCCAAGACCCATCGTGACGCGATCATGGTGAGGCTGGATCGCGAATACCCGGTGTATGGGTTTGCCCGCCACAAGGGGTACGGAACGAGCGTTCACCTGGATCGCCTGAGGGAATACGGTCCGTGCCCTGCGCACCGGCAAACCTTTGCACCGGTGAGGGCCGCGCGTTGAGTCCGACAGGTTTTGTTCACCTGCGTGTTCACACCGAGTATTCGATGGTGGACAGCACGGTGCGTATCCCGAAACTGATGCAGGCCTGCGCAGACAGCGGGATGCCGGCGGTCGCATTGACGGACCAGAACAACCTCTTCGGGCTCGTCAAGTTCTATCGCAAGGCCATGGCCGCCGGCGTCAAGCCGATCATCGGTCTCGACCTGCGCATCCTCAATGAGGGGGAACGCGACCGCCCGTTCGAACTCGTGCTGCTGGTGCAGGACAACAATGGTTATCGCAATCTGTCGGAACTCGTGACACGGAGCTACGTCGAGGGACAGGTGCTCGGCCAGCCGATGGCCCGCCGCGAGTGGCTGACGCGAGAGAGCTGTGATGGCCTCATAGCGCTGTCCGGCGGTTTGCATGGCGACGTCGGTCATGCGTTGCATGCCAAACACGCCGACCAGGCGCGGGACTTGCTGGCCGGATGGCGCGACGTCTTCCCCGGACGCTTCTACCTCGAACTCGTGCGCACGGGCCGTGGCGGTGAAGAGGATTGTATCGGGGCCAGTCTCGAACTCGCGAGTGACACCGGTACGCCGGTCGTTGCCACGAACGACGTGCGCTTCCTGGCCGCGGAAGACTTCGATGCGCATGAGGCGCGCGTTTGTATTCACGACGGACGCGTTCTTGCCGACTCCGATCGCCCACGCCTTTACAGCCCGCAGCAGTACCTGCGTACAGCCGTCGAAATGGCCGAGTTGTTCGCCGACTTGCCGGAGGCACTGGCCAATTCGGTCAACATCGCGAAGCGCTGCAATCTCGACCTGCAACTCGGGGGGAGCGTATTGCCTGCGTTCCCGGTGCCGAAAGGCCAGAACGAGGCGGCGTTTCTCGAGGCCGAGGCGCGGCGTGGCCTCGACAAGGCTCTGGCACGGATCTGCGAGACACGCGAGGTTCCCGAGAACGAACAGCCCGCATTTCGTGCACCCTATCTCGAGCGACTGCAGGTCGAACTCGACGTCATTCAGTCGATGGGATTTCCGGGCTATTTCCTGATCGTCGCCGACTTCATTCGCTGGGCGCGGGAAAACGGCGTGCCGGTCGGTCCGGGTCGGGGGTCCGGCGCAGGGTCCCTGGTTGCCTGGGTGCTCGGAATTACCGATCTCGACCCGCTGCAGCACGATCTTCTGTTCGAACGCTTTTTGAATCCCGAGCGCGTATCGATGCCGGACTTCGATGTCGATTTCTGTATGGAGGGCCGCGACGACGTGATCGACTATGTCGCCGAGCGGTATGGGCGGGAGCGCGTGTCGCAGATCATCACGTTCGGCACGATGGCCGCGAAGGCCGTCATTCGCGACTGCGGCCGTGTGCTCGGCCAGCCTTACGGATTCGTCGATCGGATCGCCAAGCAGGTGCCTTTCGAGATCGGCATGACGCTCGATAAAGCGCTCGAGCAGTCCGAGGAATTGGCGGCGATGTATCGCGATGACGAGGAGGTCACGGCAATCATCGATCTCGCGAAGTCGCTCGAAGGCCTCGTGCGCAATGCCGGCAAGCACGCAGGCGGCGTGGTCATCTCGCCCGGGCCGCTGACCGACTTCGCGCCCCTGTACTGCGAAGAGGGCGGCACCAACATGGTGACGCAGCTCGACAAGGACGACGTCGAGGCTGTCGGGCTCGTCAAGTTCGACTTTCTTGGCCTCAGGACGTTGACGATCATCGACTGGGCCGTGCGCATCGCCAACGAAACGAACCCGGGACTCGATCTCGACATCAATCGAATTCCGGAGCGCGATGAGAAGACGTTTCGCTTGTTGCAGGCCAGCCCGAAACCGCAGACGGTCGCGGTATTCCAGCTCGAATCGACCGGCATGCGCGACCTGGTCAAGCGCATGCGCCCCGACCAGTTTGACGATCTCGTCGCGCTCGTTGCGCTGTTTCGACCGGGCCCGCTGCAATCCGGCATGGTCGACGACTTCATCACCCGCAAACACTCGTCGAACAAGGCCGACATCGACTACCTGCATCCCGATCTCAGGCCCGTGCTCGAAGAAACCTACGGCGTCATCCTGTACCAGGAGCAGGTCATGCAGATCGCGCAGGTGCTGGCCGGGTATACGCTGGGCGGCGCCGACCTGTTGCGTCGCGCCATGGGCAAGAAGAAACCCGAGGAGATGGCCAAGCAGCGCGAGATCTTCGTCTCCGGTGCGACCGAGCGGGGCGTGGCTGAAAAGACCGCGACGCATATCTTCGATCTGATGGAGAAGTTCGCGGGCTACGGCTTCAACAAGTCGCACTCGGCCGCGTACGCGGTGCTGTCGTACCAGACGGCCTACCTCAAAGCGCATTACCCCGCCGCCTTCATGGCCGCGGTCATGAGCGCCGATCTGCAGAACACCGATCGCCTGGTGACGCTCAAGGACGACTGCCGACAGTTGGGGCTGAAGCTCCTGGCCCCGGATATCAACCTTTCGGGTTACCAGTTCAGCGTCGGCGCCGCCGACACGATTCTCTATGGCCTCGGCGCGATCAAGGGCGTCGGCCGGGCCGCCGCCGAATCGTTGATTGCAGACCGCGAGGCAAACGGGCCGTACCGGAATATCCTGGAGTTCTGCCGACGTGTCGACCACGACAAGATAAACCGCCGCACCCTCGAGGCACTGGTTAAGTCCGGTGCGATGGACTGTTTCGGCGAAACGCGCCGCAGCCTGATGCACCACGTTCCCGAAGCGCTGCGCAGCGCGGACCAGCATGCAAGGGCTGCGGCGGCAGGCCAGAACGACATGTTCGGCCTCGATGCATCGGCCGAAGTGGCCGACGACCACAAGCCAGTCGACCTTGCCGAGTGGCAGGAGCGGCTGTTCCTGAGCAATGAAAAGGAAGCGCTCGGTCTCTATCTGACGGGACACCCGTTCGATGCCGTACGCAAAGACGCACGGCATTTCGTCGACGGCAAGCTCGGCGACGTAACAGCCGAACCGCCACCTCAGACCAACAAGGGCGAGCGGGATTACGCGTCACGGCGCGAGGCGACGGTCGCCGGCCTCATCGTCGATGTTCGAAAGCGCGGCAATCGAGTCAGTGTCGTGCTCGACGACGACACGGGTCGCATGGAGATCAGCTTCTTCAGCGAGGCGTTCCAGGAATTCCGGCACCTGCTGGTCAAGGACGAGATCGTCGTCATCAGTGGCACACTGCGCTACGACGACTTCATCGGAAGCTGGACGGTCAATGCCAGGAGCGTACTGCACATCGATCGCGTCATCGAGTCGCGGGCCAGGGGACTCGTGCTGAGCCTGGCGCCGAACGGGCAGGGCGAGGCGTTGCTGGTCAAGCTGCACGATCTGCTGCTACCGTTCCGGGAAGGCAGCTGCGATGTCTCGGTCCGTTACATCGGGGAAAGCGCTGCAGCGCGTCTTTCGCTCGGCCCCGAATGGGCGGTGAGACCGAGTCGCGAGCTGCGCGACAAGTTGACGGAGTTGCTCGGGAACAATAACGTGCGACTTCTGTACGCGCCAGGGCGTGACATCAACTAGGGGGGCGGCTTCGCCGGCGACATTGTATGGATATGAAATTCCTGGATTTCGAGCAGCCGATCGCGGAGCTCGAAGCGAAAATCGAAGAGCTTCGATACGTTGGCGATGACTCCGAGATCAATATCAACGAAGAAGTAGCGCGACTCAAGGCCAAGAGCGAATCGCTGACCAGGAGCATCTTCGCCAAACTCAGTCCGTGGCAGATTGCGCGCGTCGCGCGTCACGAGTCCCGGCCCTATACCCAGGACTACCTGGACGTGATCGCCCCGGATTTCCAGGAGTTGCACGGCGATCGCATGTACGCGGATGACCCGGCCATCATCGGCGGACTGGGGCGCATCGACGGCCGCACGTGCATGATCATCGGCCACCAGAAAGGCCGAGACACGAAAGAGCGGGTGCGTCGCAATTACGGCATGCCCAAACCCGAGGGATACCGCAAGGCGCAGCGGCTGATGCGCATGGCCGAGAAATTCGGCATCCCGGTCGTCACGTTCATCGATACGCCGGGTGCCTACCCGGGCGTGGGCGCCGAAGAACGCGGCCAGAGCGAGGCGATTGCGTACAGTCTGTTTCTGATGGCCGGCCTCAAGACGCCGATCGTCAGTGTCGTCATCGGCGAGGGCGGTTCCGGCGGCGCGCTGGCCATCGGCGTCAGCGACAGGCTGCTCATGCTGCAGTACAGCATCTACTCGGTGATCTCGCCGGAGGGCTGCGCATCTATTCTGTGGAAGAGTGCCGAGAAGGCCGAGGACGCGGCGGAAGCGATGCGCATTACCGCCGACAGCCTCAGCGAGTACGGGCTCGTCGACGAGGTGCTCGAGGAACCGCTCGGTGGCGCGCACCGTAACCCCAAGGAGGCCGCCGAGGTCATCCGCAACGCGATTCTGAGGAGCCTCGACGAACTCGACAAGCTGTCCGTTGACGCCTTGCTCGAGGAGCGACAGCGGCGTCTCGCGAGCTTCGGGCAGTTCAAGGAAGCGTGACTTTCTCGGCCGGGCAGCTGCGGGACCAGCTCGCGGCGCTCGAATGGCGGGCGGCTCCCCCGACGCGTTATGTCGTCGCGTTCAGCGGCGGGCTCGATTCGACGGTCCTCGCACACGCACTCGTGCGGATCGACGCCGGCATCCCGATTGTCGCCGCGTACGTCGATCATGGCCTGCACGAGGAGTCCGTGGCCTGGGGCACTCACTGCGAAGCATTCGCCAACGCAACGGGCATCGACTTCCTGTACCGCAGGGTTACCGTCCAGCTCGAGTCGGGCAAGGGGCCGGAAGCATCGGCTCGTGAGGCGCGCTACACGGCGCTGCACTCGGAGCTGCAGCACGGCGACTGGCTGCTCAGCGCCCATCACCGTGAAGATCAGGCCGAGACCCTGCTGCTGAACCTCATTCGCGGCAGCGGGCCGGCGGGGCTGTCCGGTATCGGGGCGATCCGGCGATTCGGGCCGGGCTGGCTGGCGCGGCCGTTGCTCGATACCGATCGGGCGTCGCTCGCGGAATACGCGCGCGCCCACGATCTCGAGTGGGTCGAGGACCCATCCAACACCGACCGTCGTTTCGACCGTAACTTCCTGCGCCATGAAATCCTGCCGCGTCTGAAATCGCGCTGGCCCGACATTGCTTCGCGCCTGCAGCGCAGCGCCTCACATGCCGGGGAAGCCGCTTCGCTTCTCGCAGACCTCGCGGGTATCGACCTGGAAAACCTGGGCGGCCGCCCCGAACGATTGCCTGTCGACGGCTTGCTCGCCTTGCCGCGCGGGCGCCAGAAGAACCTCCTGCGATTCGCGCTGAGGCTCTGCGGTCTGTCGACACCGACGGCGTTGCAGCTCGATCGTATCCTGACCGAGGTACTGCATGCGCGCGCCGACGCGCAGCCTCTGGTCAGCTGGCCGGGTGCTTCGGTGCGGCGTTACCGCAATGGCCTGTACCTGCTGCCGGAGGTCCTCGCTGACACGCCCGACGCCGCGCCGATCACGGGCGATCAGGTAGCCCTGGGCACCGGCCTCGGCGTCCTGCGTTTCGATCGCGGTGCACCGAGCGGGCTGGCACCGGCCTTGTTCGAGCGCGGGCTGCGCATCGCTGTGCGCGAAGGCGGGGAGGAGATTAAGCTTCCAGATCAATCATATACACGAAAACTCAAGAAACTGCTTCAAGAAGAAGGGATTGTCCCCTGGATGCGAGACCGCCTGCCGCTCGTGTACGCGGGCGACAGGCTCGTTGCGGTCGGCGACCTGTGGATCTCGAAGGATGCCGCCGCCGAGCCGGGGGTTGCCGTGCGCTGGACCGACCGGCCCGCGTTGCATTAACGGCCTGTTCGAAAGGCACCTTTTCAGCAGGCTGTCGGATGGCAAGGGCGTTGTTACGCCCAAGGCTATTCGGTAGACTTGAATACCGTCTTTTATCCAACGACGGCGCGTTTACGAAGGGTTGGAAAAAAGCACAAGCTAGGAAAAGCCGTGCTTTGATCCAGCCCTTT